>NZ_JBLGVK010000003.1:0-49830 GCF_050031095.1 Enterobacter cloacae complex sp. 382A5 | reverse complement strand
AGGGGTCTGACGCTCAGTGGAACGAAAACTCACGTTAAGCAACGTTTTCTGCCTCTGACGCCTCTTTTAATGGTCTCAGATGTCCTTTGGTCACCAGTTCTGCCAGCGTGAAGGAATAATGGCCGAGCATATTGATATGTCCGTGGCAAAGCGGGGAGAGGCGTGCGATATCTTCATCATTCAGTGTTTCACCCTGCGCCCGGAGATGATCCAGGGCTGCCTGCATATAAATAGTGTTCCATAACACGACGGCGTTAGTGACCAGCCCCAGTGTGCCCAGTTGATCTTCCTGACCGTCGGTATATCGTTTTCTTATCTCACCTTTTTGACCGTGACAGATGGCTCTGGCAACGGCATGGCGACTTTCTCCCCGATTAAGCTGGGTCAGAATGCGCCGGCGGTAATCTTCATCATCAATATAATTAAGCAGATACAGCGTTTTGTTGATGCGCCCCACTTCAATGATTGCCTGAGTCAGTCCGGAAGGACGTTCACTTTTCAGCAATGAACGGACCAGCACTGAAACCTGTACTTTGCCCAGCTTCAGGGAGCCAGCGGTCCGGATCATTTCGTCCCACTGAGGGGTTCTAGGGATTTTCCGTCCAAAAACGACAAAGTGCTCTGGAGGCCCCGCCGTCTGTGGCCTCCAGAGGGGTATTACTTTTTTCGAGATCCCTATTTGGGCTCTGTTTGAGTAAGATTTAGTCTTTTTGGGCTAAATCCATGGCATTCGAAGAACGTGTCCAAATCTTGTCCGAGGCAGAACAAGATGAGTTATATGGACCCCCCGCTTTCACCTCCGCCGACCAACGCTTCTTTTTCTCGCTGAACGATAAGGAACTGGCGATCGCTAAAAGCCTCCGTCATCGGGGCCAGCGTTACATGCTGGTGGTACTGCTGGGCTATTTCAAAGCCAAGCCGGTGGTGCTGAATCCCGGCTTTCATCAGATCAAGCAGGACCTCAAATACGTTTATCAAACCGTTCTACCAGGCCCAGGCTGTAGACCCTTTAATCTCACGCCAAAAGAGAACGAACGGATTTACCAACGTGTTTTCCAGCTCTGCAACTACCAGCGCTGGAATGTCAAAGACCATGGAGCGGCGTTGAGAGATTACTTATCCCAGCAAGCCAGAGCCTGGACAGCGCCTAGGCACCTCTTCGATGCGGCCAATGAATATTGTTCGGGGCAGAAGATCGCAATCCCTGCCTACAGCACGCTGCAAAAGATCATCAGTCAGGTGGTGGGAGACGAACAGGAACACATGGCCGCGCACCTTGAGCGTGCAATGTCACGCGGTCTTAAGCAAGCACTGGCGGAGCTCGTGAACGGCACAGGTCCACTGCCGTTCCGACAGTTGCGACAATCGGCTCGTAACTTCACCGGAACCGAGTTGGAGAAAGAACTGATTGTCTATCGCCATATCCAGCATTGGATGCCGGAAGTGGATCTGCTGTTGAGCACGCTATCACTGTCGCAGAAAAATCTGCAACACCTGGCAGAGAAAGTCGACTACTACGGTGCCAAACTGAAACGTCAAACCGTAGGCAGCCAATGGCTGTATTTATTGTGCTATCTTCAAACGCGATGGCAGCAAGCGCTGGAACGTATTGCCGATGGCTTTGTGCATCATGTCAGACAGACCAAACAGAAGGCAAAGGATTATGCGCAGGAAGCGGTGTTTAAGGATTGGCAAAAAGCAGCTAAAAATGTCAGCAAGGCAGCTGAAGTACTGCACCTGTTCATTGATGACAGCATTGATCTGCAACTACCGTTTGCAACAGTAAGACAGCAAGCACTGAGCCTGCTGACCAAAAGGGATCTGGAATCTGTATGTCTCTTCCTGAACGAGCAGCGACGATCGGTCGATGAAGCCATGTGGCAGTACTGCGACGAGAAAGAAAGTCTGCGGAAAGGTTTGCTGCGAGAGTTGTTCCTATGTCTGCGCTTCGAAGGCTGCGACGGCACCCAGCACTTAGCGGCCGCCTTGGCGAAAACACAAAACGAACTCAACGGCCAGGACGCTCAGTTGCAAACTGCCGACACCAGACTCCTTTCCAAAAAATCACGTGAATTCCTGCTGGATGGTGAAGGGAATATCCTGATCGATCGTTATGAGTGGTTCCTCTATCAACAGATTCCTGATCGCCTGAATGGCCAGCTGACGCTGCCTGATATCACTAAATACCGGGCACTCGACGCCGACCTGATCGACGGGGAACATTGGCGAAAAAACAAATATACGCTGCTTCAACAGAGCCATTTTACAAAATTAGCGGAGGAGCCTGAAAAGCTGATCAAACAGATGGCCATGGAATTGGATACCCGTTTGTACGAAGTCGGCGAATATCTTGAACAGGAAGACAACCGGAATATCATCTTGCGTAATCCGCAGGGTAAACGCTTCTGGCGCCTGCCTTCGGCCAGCAAACATCATCTGGTCAACAATCCCTTCTTCCAGCAAATTCCCACAACGGGGATTGCGGATGTACTGCGCATGGTTGATCGTGACACCGGTTTCATTGACTGCTTCGCTCATGTGCTGGGTTCCCAATCCAGAAGCCGTTCCCATGAATATGACCTGTTGGCAATTCTGGTCGGCAATGCAACCAATCAAGGCATTTACGGCATGGCACAGATCTCTGATCGTACCTATGATCAGCTCAGCACTATCCAGGCGAACTATCTTCGCCTGGAAACATTGAATGCTGCTAACGACAACATCAATAACGCGACAGCCAAGCTACCCATCTTCCGGTACTACAACATCCAGGAAGATGTGATCCACGCCAGTGCCGATGGTCAAAAGTTCGAAGCCCGGCGCGAGACCTTCAAAACCCGTTATTCGTCGAAGTACTTTGGCACTCAAAAAGGTGTTTCTGCCATGACCTTGATCGCCAATCACGCTGCGATCAACGCCAGAGTGATCGGCGCCAACGAACATGAATCGCACTACATCTTTGATTTGTTGATGAGCAATACGTCAGACATCATTCCGGATGTGCTCTCAACCGATACCCATGGGGTGAACCATGTGAACTTCGCGTTACTGGATCTGTTCGGATACCAGTTTGCCCCACGCTATGCCCAGGTTGGCAAAGTGATCAATGACATGTTTGATGTCAAGGAAGACAAAGAACACCGAATTCAGCTGTGCTTAAAAAAGCCAATCAATACCCATCGTATTGCGCAGCACTGGGATACCATCCAACGGATTGCAGTATCACTTAAGCAGCGGAAAACAACGCAAGCCACCTTGGTGAGAAAGCTCTCGGAGTACAAGCGCAATCACCCGCTGCTGGAAGCCCTGACGGAATACAATCGCCTGGTGAAAGCGAATTATCTACTGTGCTACATCGATGATGCCAGTTTAAGAAACTATGTTCAGCGCGCGCTGAACCGGGGAGAGGCCTATCACCAACTGCGTCGGGCCGTGAGCAGCGTCAATGGGGATCAGTTCCGGGGCAGTTCAGACGAAGAAATCCAGCTATGGAATGAGTGCGCTCGCCTGGTCACCAATGCCATCGTTTACTTCAACTCCAGGATACTCAGCCAGCTGTTGACCAGCTTCGAATACCAAGGAGATACCAAGAGAATAGATATCGTCAAACAGGCATCCCCTGTGGCCTGGCACAACATTAACCTCAAGGGGACTTACCACTTCGAATTGAGCGAAAAATTGCCAGATCTGGAGGAGCTTATGCGCTCAATCGAGGGATATTTACCCGTCAGCGAAAAGTAATACCCCTCTGGAGGCCACGGACGGCGCGGCCTCCAGAGCACTTTGTCGTTTTTGGACGGAAAATCCCTAGAACCCCATTATCTAAAAATACTTAATTGTCTTTTAACGTCGCTAAATTTTAAATAAATAAGTGAAGAGTGTTAGTGGAGCCACTGATTTAAAGTTGGCAGAGTAAAACTTGAAGTGCGACATAAACCACCTAATTAATTTAAAGGGTTTATGGAGTATATAAAATTGTCATACCATCATCTTAACTTTGAAGATCGTACTGCATTAATGCTTGAGTCAAGAAAAGAAGGCTTTTCAGCCAGAAAATTTGCTGAACTCATTAAAAGACATCCTAGTACGATCTATCGTGAGCTTAAAAGAAATAGCATCAATGACGTTTATCAAGCTCGATATGCTTCTGATAACACCTTCGCTAGACGTAGACGTGGTCACAGAAAACTCAAAATCGATTCAATCCTCTGGAAATTTATTGTTGAAGCGATCCGTTGTTTATGGTCTCCTCAGCAAATAGCAAAGCGTTTAAAGACATTTCCTGATTTGGATCAAACAATGAATGTAAGCCATACAACGATTTATTCAACGATACGAGCATTACCAAAGGGTGAGTTGAAAAAAGACTTATTATCCTGTCTACGTCATGAAAATAAAAAGCGAAAAGCTAACGGTGAACCTAAAAAAGATTCTATATTACAGGATATTAAAACTATTCATGAGCGCCCAGCCGAAGTTCAAGAAAGAAAAATACCGGGTCATTGGGAAGCTGATTTAATTAAAGGTAAAGACAATAAAAGTTCGATAGCAACACTTATTGAACGAAATACACGGCTCTGTATCTTGGCAACATTACCTGATGCAAAGGCAGAATCAGTGCGCAAGGCTTTAACTGAAGCTCTGAAATATTTACCTGCAGAACTGCGTAAAACGTTGACCTATGACCGTGGACGTGAGATGTCAGAACATAAAATACTCGAAGAAGATTTAGGCATAGATGTATATTTCTGTGACCCACATTCACCCTGGCAAAAAGGCACATGCGAAAATATGAATGGTTTAATTAGGCAATATTTACCTAAAGGGATTGATTTAAATCAGGCAGATCAGCATTATTTAAATCAAGTTGCCATGTCACTGAATACTCGTCCTAGAAAGGCGTTAGATTGGCTTACACCATTAGGGAAGGTGCGAATAAGCGGGGAAATTCTTCTCGGCTGACTCAGTCATTTCATTTCTTCATGTTTGAGCCGATTTTTTCTCCCGTAAATGCCTTGAATCAGCCTATTTAGACCGTTTCTTCGCCATTTAAGGCGTTATCCCCAGTTTTTAGTGAGATCTCTCCCACTGACGTATCATTTGGTCCGCCCGAAACAGGTTGGCCAGCGTGAATAACATCGCCAGTTGGTTATCGTTTTTCAGCAACCCCTTGTATCTGGCTTTCACGAAGCCGAACTGTCGCTTGATGATGCGAAATGGGTGCTCCACCTTGGCCCGGATGCTGGCTTTCATGTATTCGATGTTGATGGCCGTTTTGTTCTTGCGTGGATGCTGTTTCAAGGTTCTTACCTTGCCGGGGCGCTCGGCGATCAGCCAGTCCACATCCACCTCGGCCAGCTCCTCGCGCTGTGGCGCCCCTTGGTAGCCGGCATCGGCTGAGACAAATTGCTCCTCTCCATGCAGCAGATTACCCAGCTGATTGAGGTCATGCTCGTTGGCCGCGGTGGTGACTAGGCTGTGGGTCAGGCCACTCTTGGCATCGACACCAATGTGGGCCTTCATGCCAAAGTGCCATTGATTGCCTTTCTTGGTCTGATGCATCTCCGGATCGCGTTGCTGCTCTTTGTTCTTGGTCGAGCTGGGTGCCTCAATGATGGTGGCATCGACCAAGGTGCCTTGAGTCATCATGACGCCTGCTTCGGCCAGCCAGCGATTGATGGTCTTGAACAATTGGCGGGCCAGTTGATGCTGCTCCAGCAGGTGGCGGAAATTCATGATGGTGGTGCGGTCAGGCAAGGCGCTATCCAGGGATAACCGGGCAAACAGACGCATGGAGGCGATTTCGTACAGAGCATCTTCCATCGCGCCATCGCTCAGGTTGTACCAATGCTGCATGCAGTGAATGCGTAGCATGGTTTCCAGCGGATAAGGTCGCCGGCCATTACCAGCCTTGGGGTAAAACGGCTCGATGACTTCCACCATGTTTTGCCATGGCAGAATCTGCTCCATGCGGGACAAGAAAATCTCTTTTCTGGTCTGACGGCGCTTACTGCTGAATTCACTGTCGGCGAAGGTAAGTTGATGACTCATGATGAACCCTGTTCCATGGCTCCAGATGACAAACATGATCTCATATCAGGGACTTGTTCGCACCTTCCTTAGAGAAATTTGCTCAGCTTGTTGATTATCATATGGCTTTTGAAACTGTCGCACCTCATGTTTGAATTCGCCCCATATTTTTGCTACAGTGAACCAAATTAAGATCATCTATTTACTAGGCCTCGCATTTGCGGGGTTTTTAATGCTGAATAAAAGGAAAACTTGATGGAATTGCCCAATATTATGCACCCGGTCGCGAAGCTGAGCACCGCATTAGCCGCTGCATTGATGCTGAGCGGGTGCATGCCCGGTGAAATCCGCCCGACGATTGGCCAGCAAATGGAAACTGGCGACCAACGGTTTGGCGATCTGGTTTTCCGCCAGCTCGCACCGAATGTCTGGCAGCACACTTCCTATCTCGACATGCCGGGTTTCGGGGCAGTCGCTTCCAACGGTTTGATCGTCAGGGATGGCGGCCGCGTGCTGGTGGTCGATACCGCCTGGACCGATGACCAGACCGCCCAGATCCTCAACTGGATCAAGCAGGAGATCAACCTGCCGGTCGCGCTGGCGGTGGTGACTCACGCGCATCAGGACAAGATGGGCGGTATGAACGCGCTGCATGCGGCGGGGATTGCGACTTATGCCAATGCGTTGTCGAACCAGCTTGCCCCGCAAGAGGGGCTGGTTGCGGCGCAACACAGCCTGACTTTCGCCGCCAATGGCTGGGTCGAACCAGCAACCGCGCCCAACTTTGGCCCGCTCAAGGTATTTTACCCCGGCCCCGGCCACACCAGTGACAATATCACCGTTGGGATCGACGGCACCGACATCGCTTTTGGTGGCTGCCTGATCAAGGACAGCAAGGCCAAGTCGCTCGGCAATCTCGGTGATGCCGACACTGAGCACTACGCCGCGTCAGCGCGCGCGTTTGGTGCGGCGTTCCCCAAGGCCAGCATGATCGTGATGAGCCATTCCGCCCCCGATAGCCGCGCCGCAATCACTCATACGGCCCGCATGGCCGACAAGCTGCGCTGAGCCATGGCTGACCACGTCACCCCCAATCTGCCATCGCGCGATTTCGATGTGACAGAGGCGTTTTATGCGAAGCTGGGCTTTGCGACGAGTTGGAAGGATCGCGGCTGGATGATCCTGCAGCGCGGCGGTTTGCAGCTCGAATTCTTCCCCTATCCTGACCTCGACCCAGCTACGAGCTCGTTCGGCTGTTGCCTGCGGTTGGATGATCTCGATGCCATGGTGGCATTGGTGAACGCGGCGGGAGCCGAGGAAAAAAGCACCGGCTGGCCGCGCTTCAAAGCTCCGCAACTGGAGGCGAGCGGCCTGAGGATCGGCTACCTGATCGATCCCGACTGCACGCTGGTGCGGCTGATCCAGAACCCCGACTGACCGCATGCCCGCGAAAATCAAGATTTGCGGGATCAGCACACCCGAGGCGCTCGATGCGACCATCGCGGC
This sequence comes from Enterobacter cloacae complex sp. 382A5, assembly GCF_050031095.1. Classification (NCBI taxonomy): domain Bacteria; kingdom Pseudomonadati; phylum Pseudomonadota; class Gammaproteobacteria; order Enterobacterales; family Enterobacteriaceae; genus Enterobacter; species Enterobacter cloacae complex sp. 382A5. The sequence goes on along the minus strand of NZ_JBLGVK010000003.1, from coordinate 42,294 downwards.
GCGGGCGGACTATGCCGGGTTGGTGTTCTATCCAGCGTCGCCCCGTGCGGTTACGTCGAATGTCGCGGGCGCTTTGACATCGCGCGCAGCTGGCCAGATCGCCATGGTCGGTTTGTTCGTCGATGCGGATGATGCTGTCATCGCCGACGCACTGGTGGCAGCCAAGCTGAACGCGCTGCAGCTGCACGGTTCGGAATCGCCCGAACGCGTGGCCCAGTTGCGCGCGCGGTTTGGCAAGCCGGTGTGGAAGGCGCTGCCCGTCGCCAGCGCCAGCGATGTCGCACGCGCCGCAGCCTATGCCGGGGCGGCGGACTTGATCTTGTTCGACGCCAAGACCCCCAAAGGCGCGCTGCCCGGCGGCATGGGGTTGGCGTTCGACTGGTCGCTGCTGGCCGGATATCGCGGTGCCTTGCCGTGGGGGCTGGCAGGCGGGCTAAATCCGACGAATGTTGCCGAGGCGATTGCGCGCACCGGAGCGCCGCTGGTCGATACCTCCAGCGGCGTCGAAAGCGCGCCGGGCGTCAAGGATACCGACAAGATTACCAATTTCGCCTTTGCGGTGCGCTTGGCCTAAATCGCGTCGATCAATAGGCGTCGTTCAGCGCAAAGATCGGCTTGCGGGTGCGCCACTGCCCTCGGGTGAAGTCGGGAAAATCTAACGTGCGATTGCCCTCAGCAATCGATTGTTCCGACAGAGGCGTGATCGCGCTCCAGGCCAGCGCGTCGTAAATGTCGATTGGCATCGGGGCCTTGGCCTTCAGCGCCTCGACAAAAGCGTGGATCACGAACCAGTCCATCCCGCCATGCCCGGCCCCTGCCGCCAGATCGGCGTAGCGTTTCCATAGCGGGTGATCGTATTTCGCAAACCAGCCCTCGGCAGGCTCCCAGCGGTGCGGCTGTGGGCTCTTGCCCTCCAGATAGATCGACTTGTTGACGTCCATCCACAGCCCCTCGGTGCCTTGCACCCGAAAGCCGAGAGAATAGGGGCGCGGCAGCGAGGTGTCGTGGCACAGCATGATCGTTTCACCATTAGTGCAGCCGATCATGGTGTTGACCACATCACCCAGTGCGAATTTCACCTCGGCGTTGGGATGATCGGCAGAGCCGTTCTTGACGACATAATCATGCAGCCCGCGCGCCTTACAGCCGAAGCCGCCAGCGCCCGCTTCGCCCGGCAACGCGACCTTCAGGGTGCGGGTCTGCGGCGGGTAGCACACGCCGGCATCGGCGCAGCCCTGGTACTTCACGGTCAGGGTGGTCGCGCTCGCGCCGGCCGCGGGCGTGCCGGTGAGGGTGCCGAGCAATTCCTTGCGGTAGGTTTCGACGTCGCCGAAGAATTCGTCGCGGTAGGCCTTGCCCTTCGGCAGCGCCATGGTCGCGCCGGTGAAGGCGGCATCGGCCTTGACCGAGGTGCGGTGCCGGTACAGGTAATAGCCGTCGGCGATCCGCCAGCGCACCTCGATGCGGTCCGGCGCGGTGGCCTGCGCGGACAGGACGAAGACCTCGTCGACCGGCGGCAGTTCGAAGTCCTGGGCGACGGCCGAGGTCGCGGGCAGCGCAAGCAGCAGGGCGAGCCCGGCCAGCCAGCGGCGCAGGCGGATCGTGGATGCGGTCATTGGCTCAGTTTACCGGTCGGCTCTCGGCGGCCAGCCATTGCAGGTATTCGGGCAGGCCGGACGCGGCTTCGACCGCGAGCAGCTCCGGGAGTTCGTAGGGATGCAGTTGGCGCAGGCGTTCCTGCAGGGCGGGGGGCACTGTTGCAAATAGTCGGTGGTGATAAACTTATCATCCCCTTTTGCTGATGGAGCTGCACATGAACCCATTCAAAGGCCGGCATTTTCAGCGTGACATCATTCTGTGGGCCGTACGCTGGTACTGCAAATACGGCATCAGTTACCGTGAGCTGCAGGAGATGCTGGCTGAACGCGGAGTGAATGTCGATCACTCCACGATTTACCGCTGGGTTCAGCGTTATGCGCCTGAAATGGAAAAACGGCTGCGCTGGTACTGGCGTAACCCTTCCGATCTTTGCCCGTGGCACATGGATGAAACCTACGTGAAGGTCAATGGCCGCTGGGCGTATCTGTACCGGGCCGTCGACAGCCGGGGCCGCACTGTCGATTTTTATCTCTCCTCCCGTCGTAACAGCAAAGCTGCATACCGGTTTCTGGGTAAAATCCTCAACAACGTGAAGAAGTGGCAGATCCCGCGATTCATCAACACGGATAAAGCGCCCGCCTATGGTCGCGCGCTTGCTCTGCTCAAACGCGAAGGCCGGTGCCCGTCTGACGTTGAACACCGACAGATTAAGTACCGGAACAACGTGATTGAATGCGATCATGGCAAACTGAAACGGATAATCGGCGCCACGCTGGGATTTAAATCCATGAAGACGGCTTACGCCACCATCAAAGGTATTGAGGTGATGCGTGCACTACGCAAAGGCCAGGCCTCAGCATTTTATTATGGTGATCCCCTGGGCGAAATGCGCCTGGTAAGCAGAGTTTTTGAAATGTAAGGCCTTTGAATAAGACAAAAGGCTGCCTCATCGCTAACTTTGCAACAGTGCCACAATGTGCGTAATGACCCCCCTGACCTCCAACCCGTCCTCATCGTCATCAGGTATAGCCCTGAAGTTATCCAGCTTATCGAGTTCCTGGAGACACCGCTTGGGGTGTAGTCGCAATCGCATGATCCTGAATTCTTGTTCCAGGACACAGAGCACCAAAGACCCGTCAACGGGCGTGCCCCCAAAATCTACTATGAGCAGCGCACCAGGCTTTATCCCTTCCCGGAAAGAGTAGGTATCACTTCGAAAAAAGAATACTCCCGGCGCTCCTGTATTACAGTGCTGATCGAGTGACAGCCTGTTTTCCTGGTAGTCGGTTGCTGGCGATGGAAAACCCATTTTTAACGGCCTCCGTTGGGGTTAAAAAGCATGAATGTCCGGTTCTCTCCTTCCTGAGTGGAAATGTCTTTAAAAACGGTCACGTAGGTTTCAATCCACTGATTTGCTTGGCGACAACTCCAGTGAAAATTAATCAGCGCAAGCTGGCTGACAAAGGCTTCTGTCGTAACTGTCTGACGACCGTTCGGCTCACGCTTAATGCTCGCACGCCAGGCTGAGTCAATTTCATAGTGTCTAGGCATGAAAAACCTCCGATCAATATAGCTGTATGCATATGGGTCTTCCCTTGTTGTGGTGGCTGAAGGCATGATAATGGTGTATTTAATCGCCAGAGGTCACCGCCATGGACGAAAAGTCCCTCTACGCTCATATTCTCAACCTGTCCGATCCGTGGCAGGTAAAGTCCCTTTCTCTCGATGAAAATGCCGGTTCTGTTACTGTCACTATTGAGATCGCTGAAAACACCCGGCTAGCCTGTCCGACCTGCGGTAAATCCTGTTCTGTTCACGATCACCGTCATCGTAAATGGCGCCATCTTGATACCTGCCAGTTCACCACTATTGTTGAAGCCGATGTTCCACGAATTATGTGTCCGGAGCATGGCTGCCTGACGTTGCCTGTTCCGTGGGCTGGCCCCGGAAGCCGGTATACGTTGCTATTCGAATCGTTCGTTCTCTCATGGCTGAAAATCAGCACCGTTGATGCTGTCAGGAAGCAACTTAAGCTCAGTTGGAATGCGGTTGACGGCATTATGACCCGGGCAGTTAAGCGAGGTCTTGCCCGGATAAAAAAGCCATTATCCGCCCGTCATATGAATGTGGATGAGGTCGCCTTTAAAAAAGGACATCGTTACATAACGGTGATCTCCGATCGCGATGGTCGGGCGCTGGCCTTAACGGATGATCGCGGCACAGAGAGTCTTGCCGGCTATCTTCGCACGCTCACTGATGGGCAGTTGCTGGCTATCAAAACGCTCTCAATGGACATGAACGCGGGCTATATAAGAGCAGCGCGTATCCACTTACCCAGTGCGGTTGAGAAAATCGCCTTTGACCGCTTCCATGTGGCGAAGCAACTGGGCGAGGTAGTTGATAAAACCCGTCAGAATGAACATCCGCACCTCCCTGTTGAAAGCCGACACCAGGCAAAAGGAACCCGCTTCCTGTGGCAGTACAGCGATAAGTGGATGACCGAATCCCGGCAGGAAAAGCTGATGTGGCTGCGTGCACAGATGAAGCTGACGAGCCAGTGCTGGGCGCTGAAAGAGCTGGCAAAGGATATCTGGAACAGGCCATGGAGCGAGGAAAGACGGAGTGACTGGCAGAGATGGTTGGCGCTGGCGGCTAACAGTGACGTTCCCATGATGAAAAATGCCGCGAAAACGATAGGAAAAAGGCTGTACGGGATCCTGAATGCGATGCGACACAGTGTCTCAAACGGAAATGCGGAGGCACTTAACAGCAAGATCAGGCTGCTGAGGATAAAAGCCAGGGGATACCGAAACCGGGAGCGCTTTAAACTGGGGGTGATGTTCCACTACGGAAAGCTGAATATGGCGTTCTGAGCCTTCCCACCATGATCGGGGAAGACCCATGCATATACAGTATAAAGAATCAGTTTTATTCTTCAACACACTGTTTATTATGTTGTAACTACTCCCTACCTTCAGGTTCATGGTTCATTTTGTTAACGGTCTGTTGCTTCACAGCTTTGCTGATAGTCGCCCGGCTACAACCCAGCACTTTTTGAATCTGGCTCCAGGAGCTGCCGCTCGCAATCAGCCTGTTTATGGCGTCATAGCGAGACTGATTAACCTGGCGGCCTTTATACTTCCCTTCCCTTTTCGCCCTGGCGATCCCCTGCTGCTGCCGTTCCCGGCGCTGTTCATAGTCTCGCCTGGCGACGGCGGCCAGCATATCCAGCAACATATCGTTTATGGCCGAAAACATTCGGCTGTCAAAATCATTGTGACCCGATGCGAGCCAGGTTGTCGGAACGTTGACGGCCACAACCCGGATATCTTTCTGCCGGATCATTTTCTTCAGTGTGTTCCAGTCCTCCCCTACCAGGCGTGAAAGCCTGTCCACATCCTCTACCAGCAAGATATCGTTTTGCTGACAATCTTTCAGGAGCCGGAACAACTCAGGGCGTTCAAGCTTAGAACCTGATTCATTTTCAATGTAGTAGTTACAGATGCTCAGGCCGCGCTCGATGGCGAAGGTATTTATCGTGTCCAGGGCGCGTGTTGCATCCTGTTCAGTCGTGGATGCGCGTAAGTAAGCTCTGACAAAGCCTTTCGGTACTGTTTGAGTCATTATAGGGAACCAGTTCATTTTGAGTTAACCAGACACACCCATACAGTACCCATTTCAGTTGGTTCAGGGAAGGCACACTCAAAAAGGGGTCGGTTCCGGCTGAGGGCGAAATGACACCCTAAGCGTTAGCTCTGTGTCGTTGCACGATGTCAGCGACGGTATTCTTGCTGATACCGAGCTCGCGTGCGATCCAGCGATAGCTGCGTCCCTCGGCCCTCATCGCAACCACCTTAGGCAAAAGTCGGTCTGATTTTGGTCGCACTCCGGCCTGACGACCAAGCCTCTTACCACGTGCCTTCGCAACAGCAAGGCCTGACTTGACCCGCTCGCTGATGAGATCCCGCTCAAACTCCGCAATGCCGGAAAGAAACGTCGCCAGCATTCGTCCATACGGCGACGAAAGATCGAACGCCATTCCATTCATGGCTATCACGGAAACCTTCCAGTTCTCCAGTTCACGTAGCGTATTGAGCAGATCGAGCGTCGAGCGCCCCCACCGGGAAAGCTCAGTGACCAGGATTGCATCAATTTGTCTGGACTGGGCAAGCGCCAGGACTTTCTTTCGCTCGGCCCGGTCGAGTTTAGTTCCTGAACCTGTTTCCTTAAATATTCCCACCACGTCGTAGCCGGCACGGCCGGCGAAGGCTCGCAGATCAAATTCCTGGCGTTCACAAGACTGATCCGCTGTTGAAACCCGGCAGTAAATGGCGGCACGATGTCCCAATTGAACCCTCCTGGATTTTTGTATCGGAACGCCCTGATTTATATGGGCTGGCTGTTGTCCAAAACAGACTATACTTCAAAAGGGACGAATTTGTATGTCACGACGCCATATTTTCACCGAACGGCAGCGAGCAGCGCTGTTCGATCTGCCCACGGACGAACTGTCGCTACTGAAGTTCTACACGCTGGGCGATGATGACCTGGAAAACATTAGGCAGCGCCGCAGACCGGAAAACAGGATTGGCTTTGCCCTGCAACTTTGTGCCTTACGATATCCGGGCCGTGCACTGGCTCCTGGTGAGATGATCCCGCGTGAAGTCCTTTCCTTCGTCGGTGCTCAGCTTGGAGTTCCGGCTGATGCGCTTCTCACTTATGCCACACGGCGCCAAACCCGTCAGCAGCACATGGACACGCTGCGCGAAATTTACGGCTACAAGACCTTCACGGGCCGTGGTGCCCGTGATCTGCGTGAGTGGACTTTCGGCCAGGCCGAAGATGCCAGATCAAACGAGGATCTTGCTCATCGTTTTATTGTGCGGTGTCGGGAAACTTCCACCATTCTGCCCGCAGTATCGACAATCGAGCGCTTGTGCGCGGATGCTCTGGTCGCCGCTGAGCGGCGGATTGAAACGCGGATTGCGGAAAATTTAACAGCGGATGTTCGCGATCACCTGGACAAACTTCTGAGTGAAATGCTCGCCGGCAATATCAGTCGTTTCATCTGGCTTCGCAACTTCGAGGTTGGTAACAACTCGGCTGCTGCTAACCGTTTGCTCGACAGGCTCGAATTTCTGCGTACCCTGAATATCAATCATAGTGCTTTGGCCAGCATACCTGCCCATCGCATTGCCCGGCTGCGTCGGCAGGGTGAACGCTACTTCACCGACGGTTTGCGTGACATCACTTCGGACCGCCGCTGGGCGATCCTTGCCGTCTGTGTTGTGGAGTGGGAAGCGGCGATTGCTGATGCCATAGTCGAAACCCATGACAGGATCGTAGGAAAAACCTGGCGGGAAGCGAAGCGCCAGCATGACGAAACAATTTCCGGCTCTAAAGCCACACTCACGGATACGATCCGTACCTTCACCGCGCTGGGAGCTTCGTTGCTTGAGGCCCGCAGTGACGGAACCCCGCTGGAGATGGCTGTCGCCAGTTCGGTTGCATGGGACCGGCTCGCTCAACTGGTAGCGACAGGGACTCAACTCAGCAACACGCTAGCCGATGAGCCTCTTGCATATGTCGGGCAGGGATACCATCGCTTTCGTCGTTATGCGCCCCGCATGTTGCGCTGTCTGAAGCTCGAAGCCGCGCCGGTCGCCGGACCATTGGTAGCAGCAGCTTTGTCGATCGGAGAGATGAAAGGTGTTGCATCGCCAGAAAGGCGTTTCCTGCGGCCCAACTCCAAATGGAACCGTCATTTACGAGCTCAGGAAAAAGGAGATACCCGTCTTTGGGAAGTGGCGGTACTCTTTCACCTCCGGGATGCTTTTCGTTCCGGAGATGTCTGGCTCGCTCATTCGCGCCGCTATGGTGACCTCAAGCAGGTACTGGTGCCGATGATCGCGGCGCAGGAAAATGCAAAACTGGCCGTGCCTTCCAACCCACAGGATTGGCTGGCAGACAGAAAGGCGCGACTCACGATCGCTCTTAAGCGGCTGGCCCGGGCTGCCCGTAACGGCACTATTCCGCACGGTAGCATAGAAGATGGAACGTTGCGGATCGACAGGTTGACAGCAGACGTGCCGGATGGTGCCGAGGCACTCATACTGGATCTGTATCGCCGAATGCCGTCCGTTCGGATTACCGACATGCTGCTTGAAGTTGATGCAGCCCTTGGTTTCACAGATGCGTTTACCCATCTGAGAACCGGGGCTCCATGTCGCGACCGGATCGGTCTGCTCAACGTCCTGCTCGCTGAAGGGCTCAATCTGGGCCTGCGTAAGATGGCGGAAGCTACAAACACGCATGATTACTGGCAGCTCTCACGCCTTGCCCGCTGGCATGTTGAAAGCGAAGCCATGAACCAGGCATTGGCAATTGTGGTGGCCGCGCAGGGTAAACTGCCGATGTCACGCGTCTGGGGGATGGGCACGTCAGCATCGAGCGATGGTCAGTTTTTCCCGACAGCGCGGCATGGCGAAGCCATGAACATGGTCAATGCCAAATATGGTTCTGTTCCCGGCCTCAAAGCGTATACTCACGTAAGCGACCAGTTCGCGCCATTCGCTTGTCAGTCGATCCCGGCGACCGTGAGCGAGGCACCGTATATTCTCGATGGACTACTGATGAACGAGGTCGGTCGCCATGTTCGCGAACAGTATGCCGATACAGCAGGATTCACCGACCATTTGTTCGGAGCCAGTAGCCTGCTCGGCTACAATCTCGTTCTGCGAATCAGGGATCTGCCATCGAAGCGGTTGTACGTATTTAATCCCGATACGACCCCCAGGGAGTTACGCAAGTTGGTAGGTGGAAAAGCCCGGGAGGATCTTATCGTTGCGAACTGGCCTGATATTTTCCGTTGTGCCGCGACGATGACCGCTGGCAAAATCAGGCCCAGCCAACTCCTGCGCAAGCTCGCTTCTTACCCACGACAAAACAACCTTGCAGTTGCGCTTCGTGAAGTTGGTCGTATTGAACGGACCCTTTTCATTATTGAGTGGATCCTGGATACGGACATGCAGCGGCGTGCTCAGATCGGTCTTAACAAGGGAGAGGCCCACCATGCGCTCAAAAATGCGCTCCGTATCGGGAGGCAGGGGGAAATTCGCGATCGCACGACAGAGGGGCAGCACTACCGAATCGCTGGGCTCAATTTATTGACTGCGGTGATCATTTACTGGAATACCGTCCATCTTGGTCATGCCGTCACGGAGCGGCGGAACGAAGGGTTGGATGTTCCCCCTGAATTTCTTCCCCACATATCCCCATTGGGCTGGGCGCACATTCTACTGACTGGCGAATATCTTTGGCCCAAGGAACCGAAAGCTTAGGGTGTCATTTCGCCCTCAGCCGGAACCGACCCCAAAAAGAACCAGCAAACAGACCCCAGCCCTATAGTGACAACGTCACACTAAAAATTTACAACATAAAGATGATGTAAAGACACACCAAGATTTACACCATAAAGCGCACATAAAGACACAGCAACATTTACCATGTAAAGACACCATAAAGATAAATATATCTTTATTTGTGCTTTACATGGTAAAGCCATTGCATTATAAAGACACTGTAAAGACAAAAGTATCTTTACGAAAAACACACCATGTAAAGACATTCATATCTTTACATGAGCTTTACAACATAAAGAGAGGGATTCTGAAATGGGTAAAATCTTGCTTGTCGTATCAGATAAAGGTGGGGTAGGCAAAAGCACCTACGTGGCTAACACAGGCTCAATGCTGGTCAACAAAGGTAAGTCGGTAATTATCCTGAAGACAGATAAAAACCACGATCTGTTGAGCTGGAACGAAAAGCGGACAGATAACGGCTTACTCACTATCCCGGTTCACGCAGCTTACGGAAACGTCAGCAACGAAATTAAGCGCCTTAGTAAGCTGTGTGAAGTTCTCATTGTCGATTGCCCCGGCCACGACAGCCAGGAGTTCCGTAGCGCCCTGACAGTATCAGATATCGTGGTGACACTGGTTAAGCCGTCCTCTGATTTCGAAAGCGAAACACTGACCAGTGTTACAGAGAAAATCCGCACCGCTCAGAAAGCTAACGCAGCTCTGGAACCGTGGGTGCTGTTCACCAGAATCAACTCAGCGAAACCCCGCCACAGAAAAGCGGCCATTGATCTGGATAAATTACTGCGTTCGGACAACATCTGGATTCAACCTCTGAAAACCCGGATATCCGAGCTGGATGTGTATGAAAGCGCCTGTAATGAAGGGGCAGGGGTACATGACGTTAGCCGGGCATCGAGCCTTTCAACAGCGAAAGCACAGATTGAACTTGTGGCACAGGAAATTGGCATTTTATAGAAATATCAACAATATTCATCGAAATCTTTACATTGTAAATACACCATAAAGATACTATGATATTTACAATTAATGCATACCGTACAAGGGGAAATTTTCATGGCTTTAAAACTAAACCGCCCGAACATCGATGAATCTCAGCAACCAGCAACAAACGCAGAAACCGCGCGTTTTATCTCCGGCGCTACCAGAGCGCCTGTAGCGGGTAAACCAAAGTTGATGAACTTCAGACTGCCAGCGTACTTTGAGGAGATCCTGGAAGCGGAGGCGCAGAGAACAGGCCAGAGCAAGACAACCGTTCTAAAGGCAGCGCTGGCCGCATTCGATAACCTGGACGAGAACCTGAAAAACCACTGGCTGCTTGAATCTGCAAAATTAGGGTAGCGTTATGGCTAAGAAAAAGAGATATGTTGTGATGGTTAGAGATAAACCAAATACAGCGGCAATCAGCGATTATTAGCCTGGTTAGTATGGTTCGCTAACAGGCATAATAAGGCCGTTGCCTATGACTGCGGAGAATGGATTGTCGAACCATCACATTGGTTAAGAATTGGAAATCCAAAATAGAAAGAAACCTAAGGAAAGAAAAATGTTCATATTCAGATATATTAAAACTCTTATTAATATCTACTTGTTATACATCCAACCGATATTGGGGATGTTCCTTATAGGTATAGGCTTATGGGGGTTCTATGCACCTGATGAGGGAACTTGTACTAATCTCAATATTGAGTTATGCGCTGTATCAGCTATTGATGTTCTGAAGCCTGCTATTTTTGTATTTTTAGGCATTATTACCGTTGCCGGATGGTACTTTACCGAACTTCAGCCGAAGCTAAGGGGGGAGGGCAAGTATATGAAGGTAAAAACAGGTGTAAAACCGGAAGATTTCGTTAAGTAAAAACCGAGCCTAAAGACGTTAACCGTGGGGGATTTATGAATAAATCATGGCTTGAACAACAGGTGCAAAATGAAAAATTAAAAAAAGTACAGGAAGAGAAAAAAGATGGCACTATCCAAAAAGGATTGTACAGGGTTCGTATAAAAGACAAATACAGGTGGGATTTGTGGGAAAATGATTTCAGAGTTGTTATTGCTTATTCGAAAGATGATGCAGAGCTAAAATTTACAGAAATGACAGGTTTTAATGAGCATTACTATATAGAAAGCATTGAAAAAATAGTGCTTTCAGATATAGAAAAAATCTTACTGGAAAACTGAAAAGATAGTTATCCAGAGGTTTAGTTAAATAATGGCGTCAGTTTTTCAACCAGTAGCAGATCGCTTAAACCGTCTAAAGAAACAACTTCTATACCAGAATCAACAAGTGAATCAACTCCACATACTTCACCGAAGCCGATAACCATAATCGGCTTTCGGTCTATCAAATCAAAAATCACCAAAGGCAATATTACACTGTTAATCGCTTCAAACTCCTGAAAAAACATTTCAGAGCCGTATTCGCTGGCAGGAAAAAGAATCTCACTTAATCTCAAACCATAAAAAATATGGTAGTGTTCTTTAAGGTTATCCTTTAAAATATTAACAGCCTTAGAATATTTTTCGTTAATAAACTCTTTAACCTGATATTTCATAACTCTCTCCAACAAGAACCGACTGTAGGTCACCGGGCAAACGTTGCGGAATGGCGTCAGAGACGTCATTTTGCGGCGTTTGCCCTATCCTGCATCGCAGTGAAAAGAACTCGCCTCGTGCGCTATGATTAACCGATGATAAAAGGCTGAAAGAAGCACTGCAAGCCGACTGGATAACATTGTTGCTTCACGGCTGATCATCATTGGTTGCCTCAGTGCTAGTGTGCTTTGCATCAGGAACCAGAAGACGATACCACGGCATTTTTTTGTTAAGCAGCTCCATCAGGGGAGTGGCAAACAAACTCAATCCCCACAGCGTTACGATTACTGGAATCGTGAAATTTTGCGGCGTCCAGAACTGGCGCTCAAGGTGGAACCATGTAACAACACAGAGCATTCCACCAATCCAGAAAATAGCTTTACTGAAAGCCCCCAGGACTGCCAGAGAAATAACAGAGACTAAATGCAGTGCGCCAGCCGTAGCAAGACGTAGATAAAACCAGAACCATTTAGCGTGCCGGATAACCGGGTTACCGTTCGTTTCTCGCAATCGTTTTTTACGTTCCCGGATGATTTCTTTTTTCAGCTTACTTCGTTCGGCTCCCTGCGGAAACTCATATATTTTAGCCATGTTTTGCCTCACTTATTCTTTTTTGGTGGAACGACTTTGTCAAACTCCTCTAAAAATGCCATATCATCTTCCGAAAAGGATGAGGATTTTTCATTTATACTAAACTCAAATCTAAGCATGTGAGCCATTCTCCCTTTTTTCCCAACAACAGAGAAAGATAACTGATTTATTTCCGTTTTCTCAATTATCTCATTAATGCTTTTATTGATAACATCACGAACAAAAAATGAGTATTTAGGATACTTATATTTCTTCTCCCCTTCCTCAATAGTATAAAGTCCCATTTCCTCTTTTAAATCATCCACGGATATATCAAAAGATTTTTTTGAACTATTCTGACTGTAATATTTCCTAATGACTTGATAAAGGTTTGTTGAGTTTACACTGTTCAACAACACAACTGATTTCAATACCTGAGTGGTATATCTATTTTCAGAACCAATCAACTTAGAAAAATATCGCTTAGCTGTATTTGTGAATTTTATCCGTACAGTTGCAAGATGATCGTAATAGGCACAGAATTCTGTTAAGTTTAAATCCAAGCGATCAGGTATTTTATTCTTAGATGATAGTATCCCAAGTTCATCAGCCAAATTTTTTAAATCATCTCTGTTTAAAACTAACGTAGTTGAAGAAAGAACTTTAGCTCCCTCTTTCAGAGCTGCATAAGAGGCATATTTATCTAAAGAAGTAGCTTTTGAAAAAAAGTCAGCATCAACCTCCAAAATATCATCATCTAACATTTCCTTTGTATCAATCTGGCAAAGAGCCAGAAAAAGCACTCTTTTTGCTGAAAGGGAAAGGGATGCAAGAGTTACCCCAACTTCATTTCTATGTCTAACTTTCGTTAATCCCGTTACTGTCTTCACGATAAGCCTCATATAACCTTTCCTATGTAGGCAAATCATAACCCCACAAAGGTTGTAATTCAAGACAACAATACAACCTTTAATTAAAAAACCTCTCACCTTTAGATATGAAGATCTGAGGATCTTCATATCTAAAGATAGCAACAACCGCATGTTTCACTTGATGTTCAGTCAAACTGTGGAAACCGTTAAAAATCTTCTCACCTTACGTGAAAAATCCTCTCATCTTTAGTGAAAAATCTAACTACCTTAACTTAAAAATCTTCTCACCTTACGTGAAAAATCCTCTCACCTTACGTGAAAAATCCTCTCACCTTTAGCAATTTTTTTCCATAATTTTCAGGTAATTGAAGCGAGCTAAGTTTTTAAGTTTTTAAGATCAAGAAGAAAATATAAGGCTTTTAATGCACAGCGTCTGTGGATAACTCAGCATAAATCCAGAGGATAGATCCGTCTGGCCTCCCTGAGCACTGCACCACCAAAAATTGAGCAAATATTAACCTTAGCGCGTAAGTGCTCTATTGAAACCCCGTGGAAATTCCGCTTCCTCGCTCACTCGCGGGCTTCGCCCTGTCGTTCGGCTGCGGCGAGCGGTGTAATCTCTCTAAAAGATCCAGACGGGATCCTTTTCCGATCCAATTCTTAAATGCTCTCAAAAGCCCTCAGAGGCGTTTTAACCGCTTTAACCCGGTCATGGTTCAACGGAGCGGGTAAAATGCGCTTAGAACGTCATACAGCTCGTTTTTAACCTGATCCCTAATCAGGGGGTATAACAGAGGCGGCCAAAAAATCCGGCCTTGCTCGTCAGAGTATCTACCGCGCATTATCCCCGAACGGAAACCCGACCATCACAACACTTGCACAGCTTGCAGCAGTAGCCGGGTTACAGTTCACTCTCAGTAAGCCCAACCACTAACCTTTCAGACAAGCCCCTCATACCGGGGGGATTATTTCTTATGCCAGCAAAATTTCACGACCGGCGAGGATGGCCAAGTGTTTTTTGCTGGCAATTTTCGTGCAGCAGCTGGCGCCCGGATTCATTTTTTGCTGTCAGGCATCAATCGGTTTCAGCAACCCGCCCCGTAATTCGCTGCTAACGCATCTCATAACGCGCAGATACAGCGCCCCGCGCCAGTGTTTCACACTGACCCGGCGTACCGTTCGCAAGCTCACGCGCTAACTGCGACAGGCTAAACATCGTCTGATAGTCAGAAATTGGCCTGGCAGGGGTGAGGGGGGTTATCGCTCTCATTCGGGCTTGTTGGTTCGCCAGTCCTGGCGAACGTCTCCGGCGCGATGTTACGACAGCGCATTATGTAACTACAGTTCGCGCCTCTTTCGGAAATCCCTTCATGCGCGGTAAAGCAATATACATCTTTATGTAATCTTTACAATGTAAAGCATTAAAAATGATTCCATAACCATCATTTGATGGTATAATGAATTTGTTGGTTGGGAATGGTTCCCTGCCAGATTCCAGAAGCCCACACGGGCGGGAGCGAAAAATGAATATTCAGGAAGCATTAAACGTTTTTGGTTTATCCGGTGATCTGACTGAAAAGGACATCAAGGCGGCATACAAAAAAGCGGCTTTAAAATATCATCCAGACCGCAATCCATTGGGTGCCGAGCTGATGAAAGCAGTAAATGCTGCGTTTGATTTTCTCATGGCTAACATTGATAAAATCAATCAGTTTCAAAGCACTGATGAAAACGCACGTTACAACTACGGTGAAGATCTGGAAAAAGTTCTGAATACGCTTTCCGGCCTTACAGGGATTGTCTATGAAGTTATTGGTAATTGGGTCTGGATTAGCGGAGAAACTAAAGAACACAAAGACATTTTAAAGGAAATGGGCTGTAAGTGGGCATCTAAGAAAAAACAATGGTTTTACCGTCCTGAAGAACACAAAAGCCGCTGGAACCGTAAAGAACACAGCATTGAAGAAATTCGTGAAATGTATGGTACAGCGGGTAAACGTAAGGCGTCAGGCTGGACACGTGTAGAAGCAAGCGCATAACCGGAATGGGGGCGAAAGCCCCCTAGAACATGGCAAAGATTGATTCGGAGACACGTTGATGAAAAACAAGACCATAACGGAAGCGGAGCTGATAAACATTTTTGAAAGTTACGGAGCCTACATTTGCCCGGATGAGATCGAAGTTACAGCCAAAGAATGCAATGAAAATGGTTCAGTCTTGCACCGTGGCTTAAACGCAGAAGGATGGGCGCATCTTTTTGCGAAGGAAGAAGCATATCAGCAGGAATGCGAAGCCCAGGAAGCTGCAAGTGATGATGGACACTTTGATGAATAGTCTTAAAACTGCCGTAATTCGATTTACGGCTTTTTTATTGAGTTCAAAAGGCTGAATCGATGAAAGAACAGAAAAATTTCTTTGAACGGTATAAACCGGTGTTTGAAATCGTTTGTCGAATCCTGGGGAACGGCTGGCGTGTAAATCTGCTCGATGATTGCCAGTACAGGATTAAGCTAACCTCACCTGATTTTAAAAATTACTCTATACATATTCGAATGGAGAAAGGAAGGTTAGTTATCATTGGAAGCGTAGATAGTCGCAGCTGGAGAAGTCCTTACCATACTTGCACAGTATCGCCAGAGCGTAACCCTGTAGAAATCGCCGCCGATATTGAAAAGAAAATCCTGTCGGATGCTTTAGATAATGTAGATATGGCGCGAGAGTATGAACAACAGTTACAGCAAAAACGCGAGAAAAAACTGATCCTGAAAGGAATGCTATCTCGTTTAGTGCATCTTGAAAGCTGGCATGGGACATTGACCGGGTTTAAAGTTGAGAATGGGTTAGATGGTAACGTATCAGAACGGGGCGACGGATATGAAATGGTAATTCGTGGCCTGAGTGTAGATCAGCTCATAAAGGTAGCGGGGTTTATTAAACAGCTATGAGGCAAAAAATGAATGAAGTCCTGAGCGACAGGAAAAACAAAGGTAATGTAACATACAGGATTGTTGTGTCTGAAGATGCAACACGTTTGTTTATTGAACTTGAAAAACTGATGAAGGTACGCTCTAAAGAAGCGGATAAAAAAACAACTAAAAAGATTGTTTTCCAAAAATCATTTTATTACGAAGAATTCTCGAACGTTAAAGATGAAATTGATGATCCAATTTTATTGAAATTCTATACAGATACTATTGTGAAGGTACAAAATCATGAGTTTTAAGCCAACACCTGAAGAGGTGAAACAAGCACGTATTAAAGCTGGCTTTACGCAGCAGGAAGCCGCTGAACGGTTTGGTTTTACGTTATCAGCCTGGCAAGCCAAAGAAACATCCGGTAAAACGTCTCGTGGTTTAGCCGCTGGTACGTATGAATTACTTTTGCTCCTGGCTGATGAACATCCAGATTACCAGCTCGTTAAGAGAGAAAAAAATCAGGATAAAGTGACTAAATAAATTGCATTACCATCATATGATGGTATAATTTATTTGTAGGTCGGGAATAGTTCCTTACCATGATCCAGTAGCCCAAACGGGCGGGAGACTAAAATGAACACGTATGTTATCACTTTCCAGGCTTTAAACACTAAGAAAGAAAAAATCACCTGCTCTGCTTTTGTCCATTCAGAAACTCTCTTCCTTGCCGTTCATTCTTTCGAAGATAAAAATCGCGGTCGTGGTTATGTTATCACGTCTGTTAGTGAATTGTTGTCCGAGGAACTGACGGCGAAAAATTCCCTCAAGAAAAATATTAACTTTTGGTTTAATGAGTGTGGTTTAAGTAAATCTGAGGTTATAAACGAAGTAATTAACTGGAAGAATTTCGCATATACCCTTAAAGAACTGGAGGAAGCCAAAAATGAAGCGATAAGAGAACTGCGGAGTTAATCAATTAGGGGTGGTATCAGGTTGTGGAGGCAACCTGATACCGTGACACTCAATTCCCTCGCGAGGAATATAAAATGTCGGAACGCATGTTATCAGCAATACAGACTGTTGAAAAGGGTGGGCGTCCGGTTTTTCCCTTGATGCCATTCTCTGCTTTTCCTGAGTACATGGCATTACTCAGAAAAGCCCTGGAAAAGAAAGAAACAAAAGCACTGATAGAAAAACAGGAGGTGCTATGAAAAAACAGGAGTTTTTAGATTTTATCAGTGCAGAACAGAGGCGGGGAGCTGTCCGGTTTTCGCTGGGATTTAACAGCAAAGGGGAAATTGTATTGCACTGGACTAACGAGGCCGGGTTAAGAGTCTGGAGTATACTAAGCGGTAACAGGGGAAAAAGTCCCAGCCGGGCAAACCGGGAAAGAATGAGTAACCTCCGCCGCTGGCTCCATGATGCCCGGCAGGGCATGGAAGGCGACACACCAGAGGCAGAATAAAATTCCCGTTCCTGAATCGCCGAAGCCCTCCCGTTTACGGGAGGTGCTTTTTTTGTATATTCCGTAAAACAGCGCTCGCGCCCCCTGCCAGGCCATTCGCGTAGCGAATTTATTTCCGCCCAAGTTAGCCGCGAATCCGTTGTCTCCGGTCGCAGACGCACCAGATCACAGCCACGATAGCCTTTCATTTTTTGCATTTCGATGGACGCTGAAGCACAATTTATGTGTGGAGGTAGTTCACTGCGATGCAGGATAGGGCAAACGCCGCAAAATGACGTCTCTGACGCCATTCCGCAACGTTTGCCCGGTGACCTACAGTCGGTTCTTGTTGGAGAGTTTTATGAAAAAAGTTCAATTCAGGATTGAAGAAAGCCAACATGATGATCTACTTGATTGTCTTAAAACACTTTATCCAGATGAACCGGGTTTAACCGTGGCAAAAGGAATGAAGCTGCTTGCCAATGCTTTACTGAAAAGCAAGGTTAAAAATGAAGATGTTAATGTGTCAAAAGACAATGATGATTTTATCAAAACCACAATGTATTTGACAGGGAAACAAAGAACTTTAATAGAGAAAGCGGCTCATCGTCATGGCTGGAATTTATCCAGAGAATGTCGTTATCGAATCCAGACGACACTTGAAAATGAACTTGATTTTTTCGATCAGGAACTTCTGGTGATGAATCGTTGCCGTAATGCAATAGATAAAATAGGGCGAAACTTTCATTATATTATCGTTAATGATAATGCCAGAGTACTTGATAAAGATGGGTTCTATCAGGACGCTGAGCGGTTGAGTTCAGAGATAATGAGTCTCAAAAGTGAGTTTGAAAACTACATTATGTTATGCAAAGGGCGAACTGTTTCTAACAAGGTTGAGGTGTAATCATGGGCGTTTATGTTGACAAGGAATTCAGGGTTAAGCGTAAGTCCTCTGAAGCTGGCCGCAAGTCTGCTTTCGCCCATAAAGTTAAAAATGGTGGTAAAAACTATCAACGCAACGTTCAGGAACGTATCAACCGCAAGGGTGCCAGTAAGGAGGTTGTTGTCAAAATCTCAGGAGGTGCGATTACCCGGCAGGGAGTTCGAAACAGTATTGACTATATGAGCCGGGAGTCAGAGCTGCCAGTGATGAGTGAAAGCGGTCAGGTATGGAAAGGTGATGAGATTCAGGAGGCTAAAGAGCACATGATAGATCGTGCTAATGACCCTCAAAATGTTTTCGATGATAAAGGTAAGGAAAATAAAAAAGTAACCCAAAATATTGTGTTTTCACCGCCTGTATCAGCAAAGGTAAAACCTGAAGATCTGCTTGAGTCTGTCAGGAAAACGATGAACAAGAAGTACCCAAATCATCGTTTTGTGCTTGGCTATCATAACGACAAAAAAGAACATCCACACGTGCATGTCGTTTTTCGTATTCGTGATAATGACGGTAAACGAGCTGATATCAGGAAAAAAGATTTACGGGAAATTCGTACAGGTTTTTGTGAAGAGCTGAAGATGAAGGGCTATGACGTTAAAGCCACTCATAAGCAGCAGCATGGACTTAACCAGTCTATTAAAGATGCGCACAAAACAGCGCCAAAACGACAGAAGGGCGTTTATGAGGTTGTTGATGTTGGCTACGACCATTATCAGAACGATAAAACCAAACCAAAGCAGCATTTCATAAAGCTTAAGACACTGAACAAGGGCGTGGAGAAAACATATTGGGGGGCTGATTTTGGTGAGTTAACCACTCGCGAGAACGTTAAGAAAGGTGATCTTGTTAAGCTGAAGAAGTTAGGACAAAAGGAGGTGAAAATCCCTGCACTTGATAAGAACGGT
This sequence comes from Enterobacter cloacae complex sp. 382A5, assembly GCF_050031095.1. Taxonomy (NCBI): domain Bacteria; kingdom Pseudomonadati; phylum Pseudomonadota; class Gammaproteobacteria; order Enterobacterales; family Enterobacteriaceae; genus Enterobacter; species Enterobacter cloacae complex sp. 382A5. The sequence goes on along the minus strand of NZ_JBLGVK010000003.1, from coordinate 23,072 downwards.
GTACAGCATGGCTGGAAGACTGCACACAGGAATGAGTGGCAGCTAGAGAACCTGGGGGTTAAGGGCATAGACAGAATCTCTTCATCCAGTAAAGAGCTGGTGCTGAACAGCGCGGAGATGATTAAGAAACAGCAACTCCAGATGAGAAATTTCTCGCAAATAAAACAGTCGATGATTCAAAGCGAACAGAAAGTGAAAATCGGAATTCGTTTAGGATAATTCATACTCTCCGGTAACTTATTGATTAAGATCGATTTATTTATCTTGTTAGCAGAGTTTTTGTAAAAAGTAACTAGCGGTAAAAAATTTAGTTAACTTGACTATAAAATAAGCGCATGGTGATCAATCGATCTGCTTTTTTGTTATCAAATAGCATATGTATCTAGATATAAATAAAATACAAGCACAAACAAAATGAAATGTGTCGTAAATGCGATCTAAAGATCTGCTTGTGTGGTTGAACGCAGCACATGTAGCTGATAAAGTTTTTATGAGATGTAAATTTGTCCTTTTGTTTTTTTTCTCTGATTCGGGGTCATCCGAGTCGAGAGAGCGCCTGAAAGGAAAAACTATGGAATGGTATGTTTTGCAATTCACCACTACGAGATTTGCAGCAGTTTTTGCTCATCTCGAACGCCTGAACTTCTCTTACTTCTGTCCTATGGAGACTGAAAGGTATCGTCGCCCGGATAAGATAATTTCATATCGAGAAAGACGTTTGCCGCTTTTTCCCGGTTATCTTTTTATCCAGGCAGATTTTGAAGAGGTTCATTCCACTACAATAACTGCTATCCCTTACGTACAACGCTTTATCTCATTTGGCGGTGAGCCTTTACCTGTACCAGAAGATGTGATGGCGGAGCTTTTGTACAGACAATCACATACAACAGCTCAGGCAAATCTTTTAAGGAAATCAATTCCACACGATTTTGCTGAAATTCTACTCATGGATAATCCGCAGCAAAGAAGTATGGCTTTCATCCACTACATCACAGAGAGAAGCTTAACCCACAAAATGAAACGGAAGAAAAATGACTGCTACCCGAAAAAAAACCGCAACGAGACGCAAGCCCCAACGTAATACACTCTACCTGCCCTCAGCTTCTCGTGAGGAACTGGATAAAATTGCTCTGGAGATTGGCTATCGCAGGGGGCGACGTATTTCAAGCTCTGGTGTTGTCCAGTACCTCATAAAAAAATATTCCAGCCAGGCTATTGAGGAGCTGATAAACGAAGACGATGAAGACGATGACGACTTCGATGACTAACCATTCAGTCTAAACTTTCCGCGCTGTTCTGGCCGGGAGAAAATCATGTTATCTACTACTGCTTTTGCGGCGCTTGCTTTGCAATGCGCGGCCAGCGTTCATCCCGATACTGCGCATGAAGTTGCAAGGGTTGAATCTGGTTTTAACCCATATGCTATTGCCGAGATAATACCGAAGGTTGAACGTAAGCCCGGTGACAAAGGCGTAGTGTCCTACTTTCCCAAAACTAAGGAGGCTGCACTCCAGATCGTAAATCAAATTGAATCACGAAATCATCGTTACTCAGTCGGTCTTATGCAAATAACGAGTACGAATTTTGCAAACTTCAATACAACCGCTGAGAAAATGTTTGACCCCTGCGAAAATCTCAAGGTTTCAGAGCAAATTTTGGTGGATTGTTATAAACGTGGTGGCGATATTTTACGTGGCCTGAGTTGCTATTATTCCGGCAATCCAGAAACAGGAACTAAACCTGAATCAGATTTTAATAACACCAGTTATATACAGCGCATAGGGTTTAATCCGCCTGATAACAAAAAAAACTGGGTGGTTCCTTCAGTTAAAGATGCAATCAGAAAGGAGAATGTAACACAGAGTATCAAACCTAAAGAAGTTACCGTATATCCCCAATATGCCATGCGTGGCACTGTTTTAGATGAAAAGGAAACAAACGATGTTAAAACTCAATAAACGTTATTTAACTCTTTCTGTATTTATGGCTGCATTGATGCTTTGTGTAGCAGAACCCGCCTTTGCTGATGATGTATCCACTAAAACAACTGGCTTCTTGCAGAAGATTATCGATTTTCTGACGGATATCCGTAAGCCAGCAATCACCATCATTGCGCTGGTAATTGGTTATATCGCTATCTTCTCACGCCAGCATGCAGCGTGGATTACGCCTTTAATTATCGGGATTATCATCTTTATTGTTGCGCCATATCTGCCTGACTGGTTAGCGTAATATGTAATAAAAGGGGGCGTAAAAATGAGTACCGTTTTTAAAGGGCTGACACGCCCCGCTTTGATTAGGGGGCTGGGCGTTCCGCTCTACCCCTTTCTTGGAATGTGCGTTATCTGCGTTTTGCTTGGTGTCTGGATTCATGAGGCTATGTATGCCCTCATCCTCCCTGGCTGGTATGCCATCAAGCGAGTTACGAAGATAGATGAACGCTTTTTTGACCTGCTTTATCTGCGAATGCAAATCAAAGGTAATCCTCTGGCAAACAAGCGCTTCAATGCCGTCCATTATGCGGGGAGTTCGTACGACGCAGTCGATATATCGAAAGTGGACAATTTTATGAAGCTTAAAGACCAGTCTTCTCTTGAAGAGTTAATCCCGTATTCATCACACATCACTGATAACCTCATTGTTACCAGAAACCATGATCTACTGGCGACCTGGCAGATTGACGGAGCTTATTTTGAATGTGTAGATGAAGCGGATCTAGCCTTGCTTACTGACCAGCTCAATACGCTGATACGTAGTTTTGATGGGAAACCCGTTACCTTTTATACGCATCGTATTCGGGTTAGAAAAGAAGTGCGACCTGTATTTGACAGCAAGATCCCATTCGTCAACAGAGTGATGAACGATTATTACGAATCGCTTTCGGCGGCTGAGTATTTTGAAAACAAATTATACTTAACCGTATGCTATAAACCGTTCAGCGCTGAAGATAAAGTGACGCATTTTCTTTCAAGGAAAAAGGGTAATAAAAATATCTTCGAAGAACCCATTAATGATATGAATGAAATATGTGGCAGATTGAGCACCTATCTCTCCCGGTTTCATTCCCGTCGTCTTGGGTTATATGAAGAAAATAATATAGTTTATTCAGAACAGCTTACGCTGTTCCAGAAACTGCTATCCGGGCGCTGGCAGAAAGTCAGAGTCACCAATAGTCCGTTTTATACATACCTGGGTGGTAAAGACCTGTTCTTTGGTAACGATGCTGGACAAATCACTGCCTCTGACCATGCCCGGTACTTTCGTTGCATCGAGATCAAGGACTACTTTCAGGAAACGGATGCCGGAATTTTTGATGCACTGATGTATCTCCCGGTTGAGTATGTACAGACTTCCTCTTTAACTCCGATAGACAAGCAGTCTGCAATCAAGGCGCTGGATGATCAGATCGACAAACTCGAAATGACCGATGATGCCGCTAAATCCTTGCTCGCTGATTTGAAAGTTGGTCTCGATATGGTCTCCAGCGGCTATATTTCTTTCGGGAAAAGTCACCAGACACTGATTGTTTACGCAGATTCGCCGGAGCGTCTGGTGAAGGACACCAATATTGTAACGACGACCCTGGAGGATTTAGGGCTGATCGTAACCTATTCAACCTTGAGTCTTGGCGCAGCGTATTTTGCTCAGTTACCTGGTAACTACACGTTACGGCCACGCCTGAGTTCTATCAGCAGTCTGAACTTTGCCGAAATGGAAAGCTTCCATAATTTCTTTACGGGCAAGGAGAAAGGAAATACCTGGGGTAACAACCTTATCACCCTGGGCGGCTCAGGAAATGATATTTATAACCTGAACTATCACATGACTACCGAGCATCAAAATTACTTCGGTAAAAACCCCACGCTGGGGCATACCGAAATTCTTGGTACGTCAAACGTGGGTAAAACGGTAGTGATGATGACTAAGGCTTTCGCCGCCCAGCAGTTCGGAACGCCGGAGTCTTTTCCACCTGAGAGGAAATTAAAGAAGTTAACTACAGTATTTTTCGACAAAGATCGGGCAGCGGAACCCGGTATACGTTCAATGGGAGGTGCTTACTTTCGGGTGAAAGAAGGAGAGCCGACTGGCTGGAACCCTGCGGCTTTGCCACCAACCAAACGAAATATTTCCTTTATGAAAGACCTGGTGAGGCTACTTTGTACGCTTAACAGTGAGCCGCTTGATGATTACCAGAACCGCCTGATTTCTGATGCCGTTGAGCGCCTGATGCAGAGGTCAAACCGCTCTTATCCGATCAGTAAGTTGCGACCACTCATTCTGGAGCCTGATGATACTGAAACCCGGCGGCATGGGCTTAAAGCACGCCTGAATGCCTGGGTGCAGGGAGGGGAATTTGGCTGGGTGTTTGATAACCCGGACGATACGTTTGATGTGGACAACCTGGACGTTTTCGGTATAGACGGAACGGAGTTTCTGGATAACAAAGTACTTTCCAGCGCCGCTTCATTCTATCTCATCTACCGTGTCACCATGCTGGCTGATGGCCGCCGACTCCTTATCTACATGGATGAGTTCTGGCAATGGATTAACAACGAAGCGTTCAGAGATTTTGTTTATAACAAACTCAAAACCGCGCGTAAGCTGGATATGGTGCTTGTCGTAGCGACACAATCGCCGGATGAACTAATTAAATCACCTATCGCGGCTGCCGTTCGTGAGCAGTGCGCAACACATATTTATCTGGCGAACCCCAAAGCGAAACGTAGTGAGTACGTAGACGAGTTGGAAGTGAGAGAACTTTATTTTGACAAAATTAAAGCCATTGACCCGTTATCTCGTCAGTTCCTGGTCGTCAAAAACCCACAGAGGAAGGGGGAAAGTGATGATTTTGCGGCTTTCGCAAGACTGGATTTGGGAAAAGCGGCGTATTACCTACCGGTTCTCAGCGCATCGAAACCCCAGCTTGAACTGTTCGATGAAATCTGGAAAGAGGGTATGAAGCCGGAAGAGTGGCTTGATACCTATCTGGAACGTGCAAACCTGATTTAAGGAATCCCTATGAAAAAGCATATCGTTGCGGCACTTATCGCCTCTGTTACGGTTATTTCTGGTGCTCAGGCTGGTGTTCCCGTTGCCATTGATGCAAACCCTGAATGGGCTGTCGAAGCGCAGCGCTGGACAGAACGCCTCAAACAGTGGCAGGACACCGTGAACCACTACCAGAAACAGATTAATGCCTATAAGCAGGAGCTGCTGACCAAAACGGGCATTCGTGATGTTCAGGGACTGGTGCAGTCTGCGCAATCTGTCAGTAAGGAGCTGGAGAATATTTACGACCAGGGGAACTCCTTCATTGATGATTACATTAAGAACCCGGAAGCCACCCTGTCTGAGCAAGCCAGATCACTACTGGCCGATTATAAGGTGACAAACACCTGTAAGGGGCTGGGATATACGGGCGACCTGGTGCGGGGCTGTGAAGCCTCGTTCCTGTCCCAACTGGCGGGGATCGAGTACGGCAATAAGCTGGAAAGTAAACTGCGTGAAGATAATCAGGAAATGGCCGACCTTATCGACCAGGTGAAGAACGCCCAGGACACGAAAGCCACGCAGGACGCGACAAACGCTGTATCTCTGGCAAGCCTGAAATTTAACAAGCTCAAATTTCAGTATGAAATGTATCGCGATAAGCAGCGCGATCTTGCAGAATACAAGGAGAAAATGTTACAGGCTGCTTTCCAGGAGAAACAATTAGGGGCTGTTAATAAAGAAACTCCAGTTGTTGATTATAAGGCAGCATTTGAGCAGCAGAGTTATGAAATGAACTGAGGGGGCATTTTGAAAAAATATGGATTAGTTGCGGCGTTGGGGCTTACATTCTTTCTTACCGGGTGTGAAGAGGTTAAATCTGTAGACTGGTGGCAGTCTCACGTAGACGATGCAACGAAAAAAGTAGCTGAATGCAAAAAGTCTGGGAGTGATAGCGAAAATTGTAAAAACGCTAAGGAAGGTTTGTTTAGGTATAAGCAATTACATCCTAAGCATGTTGACTATAAAGATGCATTCAAAAATGTATTGGGTAAAGATGGAAGTTAAAAGGAGCCACTATGGCAACTTCTAGGTATTTCCAGGCCGCTCATGACGTTATTGTTAAAACTCTTGACCAGTCTTTGACTGGTCAGTTAGATAACTTTTCTTCAATAGCGTCTCAGTTGGGTAAGTATGGTATTTCCATTTATATATTGTGGTATGCTTATACCACAATAGTTGGGAAGCAAAAAACCGCAGTGCAGGATTTTTTATGGAATCTATGTCGATTCTGGTTAATTCTTGTTTTTGTCAAAAATATGGGGGGGTGGTTAGATAGTGCAACTCAGGCCATTGATGGGCTGAAGGAAACATTTGCAGGAGGTGATCCTTGGAAATGGGTTGACGAGCTTTGGGAGAAAGTTCAGCAGGTAGCTGCATATCTTATGTCCAAAGATACTTCGAAGTATGTGAAAACAGATGGGGCAATCGCATCTTTATTAACATATGCTGGAGGGATAATTGCATTATTGCTAACTTCAATAGTTTATCTCGCCGCCGAAGTTACTATTAAGATACTTACTATTACCGCGCCGTTGTTTATTATTTGTCTTTCATTTGGTTTTTTAAGGCAGATGTTTAATAGCTGGCTTCAGTTAATATTTAGCTCATGCTTCATATTCTTGTTTTGTGGACTGGCAATTAAAGCGGGAATGACGTTCCTTAATGGCATTCTGACAATCTCGATAGCTAACGCAGATGAATTAAATCTGATATCAACAGGTGCTCAGGCCGGGGTTGCAGGTGCATTTATGGCCTGGATTATCTGGCAAGCCAAAACCTATGCTTCCCAGCTCGCAGGGGTAGGTGTTGAAGGCGCGATGCAAGGGGCAGCCGCAATGGGGATTGGTGCTGGCGTGTTCGGCGCTTCCCGTATGGGGCGTAATCTGCTTGGTATGGGTAAAAATGCAGGGATTGGCGCATGGAAAGGCGTTCGCCGTCAGGATGGAGGGTTCAACCAGTCTCCTGGTGTATCCGGTAAGTTGGGGAATCTGACCGGGCAGGGCGTTAATATTGGCGCTAAGAGGCTTCGCCAGGCTGCGATAGATGCGGCGAAAAAGAAATATGGAGGTTAACCGATTTATTATTTAAATCTGTCAACTCTGAGTATTCCGCAGTAAATATTCACTCCTCTATTTAGGTTCTCACATTATGAAACTACTTATCACGGCTATCGTGACGCTTTGCCTTGTCGGATGCCAGGCGTCACATAAACAACCTCCGGTATCCGGAAAAAGCGAACCTGTTAATTCAGCAGAGGTAATGCGCAATGGGGTTTAAACTCTCAGGATTAAAACTTCCCGGTTTTAACAAGAAAAAAGAAGTAACAGACTCTTCAACTACTTTTGAAGAGAAAAATGTATTGATGCAGGAGAAAATGAACCGCATTTATAAATTCGGTGGTATTGCAGGAATTGCCGTAGGTGTGTTGTCTCTGCTGGCACTGAATGGAGCGCTACCGTTAAAGAGTACGGTTGTCGAAGCTTATCTTATTAATGGTGTCACTGGCGTTGCTGAAAGACTGACTTCTGTTAAAAAAGAAAACCTCTCTGAAAATGAAGCGCTGGCGAAATACTTCATTACTCAGTATGTGAAGCGTCGTGAAGGGTATAACTATTTCAGTCTCCAGCATGATTATGATTATGTTCTGTTATACAGCGCTGAGAATGTGGCGACGGATTACAACGCTTTAATCAACGGCAACCAGTCACCAAAGGTTATTTATAATAAAGCGGAAAAAACCGCATCTGTTCAGGATAATCCGTCCGTGATTATCAGTCCGTCATCCCGGCGCGATGATAAGGATATGGGAGCATATATCCGGTTTAAATTAACCATTCGAAATGTCGCGACAGGCCAGGATGATTATGAATACTGGAACGTCCGGTTGACCTACCGTATTGAACCACAGGTCGAAATGGCATCGGGTGACCGAAACAATAACCCGCTTAAATTCGTTGTAACGAGCTATGTACGCGATAAAGAAGTGAAAGGGTGAAAACTATGAAAATGAATAAAGGAGCGCTAATTGTGGCGCTTCTGTTGGTGTCGCACGTCTGCCATGCAGCCGTTACGCCAGCAGCCAGCCGTTTTGATCCCCGTAATCAGATTGTCAGTTATAACCCGCAAAACACGACAGTCATAAACAGTGCGGTTGGCTATACAACCACACTGGTATTTGACGAGGATGAAACGGTCATCAGTGCCAGAACCGGCTTTCCCCAGGGCTGGGAAGTGAACAAAGAAGATAACCTGGTGTATCTCGAAGTGAAGCCCGTCAAACAGACCGTACAGAAGAACAGTACCGATGACAATGGCAACCAGTCTTCAGAGGTGGTCAGTGTAGCCCTTGATCCTGAAAACGACCTGGAACGCTGGCGAACAAACCTGTTTGTTCGCACAACAAAACGTAATTACAGCATGGAGCTGAACGCCCGAACGTTCCGGCAGCCGGATAAGATCGCGTTTGTTGTTAATTACCAGTACCCGCAGGAACGCCGGAAGGAGCAAGCCGAAATCGAGAAGAAACGGATTGAGGCTCTTAACAAGCGGCAGGAGGAGCAGGCAATCAACCGTTCTCTTGAAAATGCGAAGTCGCCCAAGAACTGGGATTACTGGAAGCGGGTAGCTGACGGCAGCCAGTCAATCAGCCCGGATTATGCGTATGACGATGGCCGCTATACCTGGTTTGGCTTCAGCCCCCTGAAGAAAATCCCCAGCGTCTTTGTTATGAGCGGCGAACAGGAAACGCTGACTAACCCGGTAGTCAAAAACAGCGGTAGTTTCACCGTTGTTGGTGTTCCTGTAGACCAGCGCTTTGTTTTGCGTATGGGAAATCAGGTTGTTGGGGTTGAAAACCGGGGCTTTGGCAAAGTCCGTCTTCCGGCAGGAGATACCGTTTCCCCGAACGTTGAGAAAGAGGTGATCCAGTGAGCGAACAGGAAAATAAAATCCCGACCGCTGTAGAAATTGAACAGGCACTACGGGAACGGCATCAGAAAGAAATTGAGCAAAACGATAAAACGGATAAGGGAGATGAAGATGACGGTAAATCAGTAAAACGCCTGGGTATCGAGAAGCTTAAAAAATCGCGTAAGGGGCTGGTGATTATTGTGGCCGCTTTCCTTCTGCTGGCCGCCGGGGTGTCTGTCTACTATATCCCGTCGATTATTCGTGCAATGTCCAGCGGTGATGATAAGCCTGCCAGTAATGCGGTATCTACTGGTTCAGTAAAACGCGCGACAGGACTCAGCGATGATGTTGATCCATTCAACACCAGGGAAGAACCGGCTAAGACGGAAGAACGGAAGGAAAGCAGCGGCAAAGCGGAAACGCCACCGGAAAAAGTACAACAAAACTTCAGTCGTGCGCTGGATGTGGCCTATGGGGGGAGCAGCTCTGCTTCCTCAAATTCCGGTGGTAGCTCATCAACGGCCAGCAATACCAGGAACGAGGGGGACGGCAGTGACAAACAGGCAGAGGTTCAGCCTGTTAATGCAGGGCAACCCGCGCAGCTTTCTAAAATTACGCGCGTTCCTTATGACCCTAACCTTTTCATTCCTGAAAATACCGCGATTAAGTGCTCGCTGGACAGACGATTTATTTCTGATCTGGCTGGCAAGCTGGTCTGTACGATTAATGAGGACGTATACAGTGCAAACAGGAATGTAAAGCTAATTGAAAAGGGAACAGCCGCATATCTGATGTATAAAACGGGCACGTTCAATCATGGTCAGGGAGCCGTGTTTATCGCTGCTACGAAGCTTAGAACACGTAAGGAACCTTTCATTGATATTCCGCTGATTGATACACAGGCGGCGGGAGCGCTGGGTGAGGCCGGGGCTTCAGGCTGGATTGACACACATTTTGCAGATCGCTTTATGGGCGCGATGATGGTTGGCATGATCCCCGATGTGGCACAGGCCGCAAGTGGAGCGGCTAAAAGTAATAAAGACAATCAGACCGACTATACAGCTAACAGTCGCCAGGCTTTTGCTGATATAGCACGCGAAGCGTTTGCAAACAGCGTAAATATCCCTCCAACGCTTTATAAAAACCAGGGGGAAATCATTACTCTGATCGTTGGTCAGGATTTGGATTTCTCCAGCATCTACAAATTAAAAATGGTGGGTACCCGGAGGTAATTTGATAACGCTGGATATCAAAGAGTTTTCAATGCTGTTAGGAATAAGGGAAAGCGAAATATACCATCATATTCGTAAGGGCATACCAATAAATGGCGTTCCTTTCCCCAAACCACTGAAACAAATCAAAACGCATCGATTTAATTACGAAGAAGTCATGCGTTTTATTGAAGATCTTAAAGGAAAAGGTGAATTATGAAGGATGCAGAGAACAGACATATTGTTTATGAAATAATAGATGAATACTTCCACCACTGGCTTAATGAAGTCGATGGTTTAACTGAAATCGCGGTAAATCGGCCTGATGAACTGTTTGTTAAAGTGAGTGGGAAATGGCAGCAGCATGAATTAAAAATGGATTTTAAAGATTGTATGTCATTTGCAGGGGCAATTTCTGATTATCATGATGGTGGGTCGGTTACGCCAGAATATCCCTTACGTTCTGTTACGCTCCCCGGAGGGGAGCGTGTACAAATAGTTATTCCCCCGGCAACGGAACGGGAAACGGTGTCTATTACAATCCGTAAGCCGTCCAGTGTGTTTATCGACCATGATACCTTTGTTAAACAAGGGTTTTACTCAAGGCTAAATCAAGGGGGGAAATTCAGGGATAAAGAAGATGAATTATCTTCAATGTTTAAAGATAATTGTTTTGAACAATTTGTCCCTGAATGCCTGGTTAAGGGTAAAACGATGGTATTTTGTGCCGGAACGGGGGCGGGTAAAACCACCTTTGCAAATGCCTGTCTTCAGTACATACCCCATCATTTACGATGTATTTCAATTGAAGATACAGATGAAGCAAAGTTCAGGTTCCACAAAAATCATGTGAAATTGTATTACCCGTCAGAAGGGGAAAGTAGCACTGTCAGTTCCGCTTCTCTTTTACGTTCTGGTTTTCGTATGAACCCGGACAGAATCCTCATGACTGAGGTTCGCGGCGCGGAAGCCTGGGATTTTCTCAAAGGCTCAAGTTCCGGCCATGCAGGGAACCTTACAACCGTCCATGAGAGCACCCCTGAAGATGCTGTGCTTGGACTGGTTCAACGGTGCTATATGAACCCTGAATGTCAGAATTTGCCTTATAACATTATATTGCGGAGGGTGTTAAGCAACGTCGATGTGATTATGAGTATTAAGTACATCGATGAGGAAGATAACCGATTTGCATCGGGTATTTACTATCGTGATATTCATTTTCAGGAATACTTTGAAAAGCTGAAGGAGTGATTATGTCTCTGAAACTACCCGATAAAGGCCAGTGGGCTTTTATCGGTCTGGTTATGTGTCTTGTGACGTATTATACTGGCTCAGTTGCTGTTTACTTCCTGAACGGAAAAACGCCGCTTTATATATGGAAGAATTTTGATTCCATGCTGCTGTGGCGGATAATAACAGAGAGTAATATACGGACAGATATCAGGTTAACCGCAATCCCCTCTCTTTTATCAGGTATGGTTTCGTCTCTCATTGTGCCTGTTTTTATTATCTGGCAACTGAATAAAACGGATGTTGCTCTTTATGGTGACGCGAAGTTTGCCAGTGATAATGATTTAAGAAAATCGAAACTTCTGAAATGGGAGAAAGAAAACGATACTGATATTCTTGTAGGTGCATATAAAGGTAAATACCTGTGGTATACCGCACCAGATTTTGTATCACTTGGCGCAGGAACCCGCGCAGGTAAAGGGGCTGCAATAGGTATTCCAAACCTGCTGGTCAGGAAACATTCCCTGATTGCATTAGATCCAAAACAGGAACTGTGGAAAATCACCAGTAAGGTACGTGAAAAACTGCTGGGTAATAAGGTCTATCTTCTTGACCCTTTCAACAGTAAAACGCATCAGTTTAACCCGCTTTTCTATATTGATTTAAAAGAAGAGAGCGGGGCTAAAGACCTGCTGAAGCTGATTGAGATCCTGTTCCCGTCTTACGGTCTGACCGGAGCGGAAGCACACTTTAATAACCTCGCGGGGCAGTACTGGACGGGGCTGGCAAAATTGCTTCATTTCTTTATTAACTACGACCCCTCCTGGCTTGGTGAGTTCGGGCTTAAACCTGTTTTCTCAATTGGTTCTGTAGTCGATTTGTACAGCAACATCGACCGGGAGCTGATACTCAGTAAGCGAGAAGACCTGGAGGGAACAAAAGGACTTGATGAAAACGCGCTGTATCATCTGCGCGATGCCCTGACCAAAATCAGGGAGTATCACGAAACCGAAGACGAACAACGTTCGAGTATTGATGGTTCGTTTCGTAAGAAAATGAGTCTGTTTTATCTTCCGACTGTTCGCAAATGTACAGACGGCAATGATTTCGACCTTCGCCAGTTGCGCCGGGAAGATATCACTGTTTATGTTGGCGTTAATGCTGAAGATATGTCCCTGGCCTATGACTTCCTCAACCTGTTCTTTAACTTCGTTGTGGAAGTCACGTTACGAGAAAACCCTGACTTTGACCCGACACTGAAACATGACTGTCTGATGTTCCTGGATGAGTTTCCGTCTATTGGTTACATGCCAATCATTAAAAAAGGTTCGGGTTATATTGCCGGGTTTAAACTCAAACTTCTGACGATTTACCAGAATATCAGTCAGCTTAATGAAATCTATGGTGTTGAAGGTGCCAAAACGCTGATGAGTGCGCATCCCTGCCGGATTATCTACGCTGTCAGTGAAGAAGATGACGCTAAAAAGATTTCGGAAAAGCTGGGCTATATCACCACCAAATCGACAGGTTCAAGCAAGACAAGCGGACGCTCAACGTCGAAAAGCAGTTCAGAAAGTGAGGCGCAGCGCGCCCTTGTGCTCCCGCAGGAGCTGGGAACGCTGGATTTTAAAGAAGAATTTATCATTCTTAAAGGTGAAAACCCGGTTAAAGCTGAGAAAGCCCTCTACTTCCTCGACCCGTATTTTATGGACAGGCTGATGATGGTAAGCCCCAAACTTACCGAGTTAACCGCCTCTCTGAATAAGACTAAAAAAGTATTGGGTGTTAAAGGGCTTAAATATCCTTCTAAAGAAAAAATGCTCTCCGTCGGTGAGCTGGAGTCAGAGGTTTTACTATGAAAAAAATGTTAATGGTCAGTGTCCTTTTTCTCTCTGCCTGTTCCTCTCCGCCTGAACCACCACAGGTTGACTGGGAACAGAATCCTGAAACGGTGAATACACAATTAATGGACTGGCAACCGACATACTCAGTTATTAAATCAGACAAGGTTAATTCATCGTGGGTTAAGGTTATCCATAATTTCAGGCCTGAAAACCGCCTTTACGATGATGCTGTTTTTTATTCTGTTGCACATTCTGATTCAGTGATTGTTGAAACCAGTAACGGAACAGACTTTTTCACAGCTAAAAACTGGTTGAGGGCGAACGGTGCAAACGGTGTCATACAGTATCGTTATAAAATGAACTGTTTTTCTTGCCGGACTACCAGTGTTTATTTATCACGATAACGCCGGATTAATAAAATTCTTGTAATTTTATTGAGCCGGGGTTGAACAACCGCAGGGCGTTAGTTGCCCGTTATCCATGAGGTGTATATGAAAAAGACCGTAACCACGGCAGTGCTGCTTTGTGCGTTCGCTGCCGGAACTGCTCATGCTGAGGAAAAGGCCGACCCGAACGATCCATGTGCAATGGTGTTATGCCTTGCCGGAAAACTTGACGGAAGTAGTCCGGCAGAATGTGACCCGATGTATAAAAGTTTTATGTCAATCAGGAAAAAGAATAAACATGGTTTTTTACCCGATCACACGGCAGATGCCAGAAAGAAAAAACTAAATGAATGTCCTGCGGCTGATGCAGGTACAGTAAGTAAAATTATTTCAAGCTTTGGCCGATTGAAAAACTTTTAATTCTGTTTGATTTAATTCTGATGTGAATACGCAAGTTTCAGGTTTGAGACTGGAACTTGCGAACATTTTTTACAGGGGTGGGAGGATGAAAATTATTAACGTACCTGATGCAAGAAGTGTGAGAATTGCCGGAATTGAAATTATCGATAGTGTCAAATCGGTCGCTTCTGTTTTTACTGAAATTTTGTTGTTTATGGTCTGGTTTCCGGCAATTGTCTATGGGCTTTATCGTTTTGTTATCGTTTTGTGGGATGCTTCCTTAAAGCCGCAATCGCTCATTGAGTTTATTAATTTCATGGTTGAGTTATACAGCTATGTACTTCCTTCGTTGGCTGTTATCGCAGTGGCTTTAGTCGTCGTTTTATCCATTTTTAAAAGACTCTCAGCAATATGGGAGGGAAGAAAGCAATGAGACATTTTTTTAATGTTCTTTCCTTTGCTGTTGCCCTGTTGCCAGCTACATTGTGTGCTGCTCAGATTCAGGGGAAAGTTATTCGCGTTCTCGATGGAGATACCATCGAAGTTAAAACACTACCCGCGAAAATTGTTGTGTATGAAGTTCCGATTCGAGTCCGATTGATAAATATCGATGCACCGGAAAAAAAACAACCCTTTGGTCGCTGGTCAACCAATCAACTTAAAGCCCTGCTGGCAGGGCAATCAGTTACCGTCTCTTATACGCAAACAGATCGCTACGGGCGAGTCCTGGGACGAGTGGTGACAGCGAACGGCACTGAGGCTAACCGCCAGCAAGTGCTAAAAGGGGCTGCATGGGTTTATGACAGGTACAACACCGATAACTCATTACCGGCTCTGCAACGGGAAGCTCAGACACAGAAGCGCGGCCTGTGGGCTGACAGTAATCCCGTTCCTCCGTGGGAGTGGCGTCATAAACAAAACTGACGCGCTTCGCTTGTCCAACCCCTCCTCTGCCTGAAGAAAATCTTCAGGCAACGTCACGGTTTTTAATATACATGGTGCGCATATGGGTAAATTAACTCTGGTAGAGCAGGCTTTACGGCTCCATAAAGAATATTACGGTGAAGATAATTTTGGTACTGTCGTAAAGGATTGTGATTACTATCCTAAAGTGGCAGAGATTTTTATAAACAGAAAGAATCGTAAAATTTATTCGAATCTTGATATCGAACCCGTTGCTTCAACCGTCGTTCATACGGGAAGTAGCCCTGTTATGGCTAAAGCCGGGAGGATTAAAAAGCTTATGTTTAAAGATGGTTCGGGAGCATACCGGATTCATCTTGGTCAAAATGAAGTGGTTCATATTATTCGCTTCATTCTTAACTCTAAAGTCAGAATGGAGTACGCAGTTGGCACAACCAAAAGTATGTCGATGCTTCATAATCTTTGCGAAGCTGGACGCGCTAAATTAAACCGCTCTTTACCCCGTAAAGGTATCTGGAAAATCGGGTGTTACGACGGCGTTTATTATCACGGTAAGGCAAGGAAGGAAGAAATAGAAAACGCTTTACGTTTTTCTGTTCATCCAAAGTTTAATGAGCTGGAGAATGACTTTAATCAGTTCTTTTCGGATATTGATTTCTACACCCGTTATGGTCAGTCAGGAATGCGAAAAGTGCTTTTTACTGGTCCTCCGGGCACAGGGAAAACGACTATCGCAAAAGCTTTGGGGGCAAAATATCAGGATAAATATGTATTTGTTTATGCTGATGATTACTTTAAAGATGTTTGCTATGCCGCAGCTCAAAAGAAAATACCCGTTATCATAATAGCTGAAGAGGTTGATGAACTTTATCGGGCTGATGCCGGAACGTTAAGTTTTCTTGATGGGGCTGATACACCGCGAAATCTTGCCGGGACATATGTTATTTTTTCAACGAACTATCCTAACCGGATTGATCCGCGCATCAGAAAACGCCCTGGCAGAATTGACAGAATCATATCTGTAGGTGCTTTTCGGACTAAAGCCGCTGCCGCTTGTGCCAAAATGTACTTACCAGACGATATAAATATTGACCTTAAAGAACTTGGCGCGGTGCTGGACAGAACGACTCCTGCTGAAATAAAGGAGATAATAAATATTGCTATTGGCATGATTCGCGGAACAAAAAACGAATTAACAGTAGATGTAATCAAGAATGCGCGTGCCTTTTTGAAAGGAACCCTTGACCTTAGTGTGCAGGAGGCAGAAGAAGACATAGAGGAAAGGGAAGAAATCTTTAAAAAGAATGGTGCGCAGCCTGACTATTCAAGTTACCTTGAGGATTGATTAATGAGACTTTTTATTGCAGAAAAACCGTCTTTAGCAAAGGCTATTTTTGAAGGACTGGGCGGAAATCCCAATACAGAAAAGAAAAACGGCTATTTTGAACACGGTTCTGATGTCGTTACCTGGTGTTATGGTCATATGCTGGAGCTTTACGACCCACAGGATTATGACGACAAATATTCCAACTGGCGTTATAGTGATTTACCCATTAAAGCGGTTTATCCGCCAAAATATAAAATCAAGCCTGAATCAGAAGCACAGACCCGCATTATTTTGTCTCTTATCGATAAAGCCGACAGCATCGTTCATTCAGGCGACCCCGATGATGAAGGATGTTTGCTGGTTGATGAGATTCTGGGTTATGCCGGAAACAAGAAACCCGTCCAGCGACTGCTTGTTGCCGACCTCAACCTTGCGCCAGTGCAAAAATCACTGTCGAATTTACAACCTAACGATAAATTTCGCGGTATGACGTTAAGCGCCCTGGCGCGTTCCCTGTGCGATCAGGGTTTTGGCTATAACATGACGCGGGGATGTACATTAAAAGGCCGTGAGAAGGGCTATGACGGCGTTCTGAACGTTGGCCGGGTACAAAGTGCCGTTCTTGGTCTGGTGAACATGCGCACGCTGGCGAACCAGAATCACACAGAAAGCTTTTATTACGATGTATTCGCCAGTCTGTCGATGAACGGGCATCAGATTAAGGCGAAATATCAGACAACAGACGACGATCAGATAGACGAGAAAAAACGCCTGATCTCCGAAGCTCAGGCCGCGCATATTGCCGGACGTGTTACGGGTAAGGATGCTATTGTTACTATCGCGACGACAAAGCCGGAAAATAGCAAGCCTCCGCTTCCGCTTAACCTTTCCACGCTTCAGCAGCTCTGCGCAAAGCGATTTGGTTATTCTGCAAAAGATACGCTCGATGTGATGCAGGGGCTGTATGAAACTCACAAGCTTCTGACCTATCCACGTTCTGACAATCGCTATCTTTCAGATGAGCATTATTACCAGGCCGGAGATATTGCCACTGCTATAGCGGCCACCGTACCCGAACTGGCGTCTGCGATCGTAGATATGGATAAAGGCCAGAAACACAAAGCCTTTAATGCCAGTAAGATTGAGGCGCACCACGCCATCATCCCGACGACAAAAAGCGGAGCCGGTATTCAGCTTAATGAAAAAGAGCGGAACGTTTATAACCTGGTGTCCGTCTACTTTATCGGGCTGTTCTACCCGGATGCGATCCGCAACAAGACGAAAATCCACTTTGATATTAAGGGGGATACCTTTACGGCCACACAGAGCGTTCTGGTACAAAAGGGCTGGGAAGCGCTGGGTAAGGATAGTGATGACGAGGACGAAACCGAAGATGCCGGAACGGACGGTTTTGACCTTTCATTGCTGAAATTTAATGACAGCGGCCTGTGTGAATCGGCAGACGTGGACAAGAAAAAGACTACACCACCTCGCTATTTCACAGAGTCAACGTTACTGGCCGCCATGACGAGTGCGGCAAAATTCATTGATGATCCGGCTCTCAGAAAGGCGCTGGAAGCGAAAGACGAGGGCAGCAGTGATCGTGGCAGTATCGGAACGGAAGCCACCCGCGCGGGTATTCTTGAGAAACTGGCGGCAAATACCGGGCTTATCTCCATCGAAAAAGAAAAGGGGTATTCGGAGCTGGTATGGAAAACCACAAAACAAGGCCAGGAGTTTTGCGCTGCACTGCCTCCTGAAATCACTAAACCGGATATCTCCGCTCTGTGGGCTGAAAAGCAGTCTCAGATCAAAGCCGGAGAGCTGACAGTTGAGGAGTTTATTAAGGAAAATGATGAGTACGTCCAGGGGTTAATCGACGAGCTGGACAGGAACGGAATTTCGATTTCTTCAAATGCCACGCCCTGCCCGGTTTGTAACAACGGTTTCCTGCGTAAGCGTAAGGGGCAAAATGGCTTTTTCTGGGGATGCTCCTGCTACCCTGAATGCAAGACAACATTCCCGGACAAAGACGGCAAACCGGATATGGAAGCAAAATCCAGATCAGAAGGTTCCATGTCCCGGCTCGAAGCCCCCTGCCCTTCATGCAGTAAAGAAATTATTATCCGGCCTAAAGGCTTTTTCTGTTCCGGGTGCGAGTTTAAAATCTGGTCTGAAGTGTCAGGAAAAAAACTGACACAAAATCAGGTTGAGACATTAATCAAAAAAGGTAAAACCGGAGAGATTAAAGGCTTTACCAGTAATAAAACCGGGAAAAAGTTTGACGCTGCAATTGTTTTGCAGGATAAAACTACGGGTAAACTTGGGTTTCAGTTCAGTAAAAAATAAGGATTAACTCGATGAGTGAAAATGAAACGTTTGACGCAACAAAAAAGCTACTCCTGAATATTCGCTCTGTTCGTGTTTTTGCGCGAGAAACCAGCTTTGAACAACTGCTGGAAATGCAGGAAAAGCTTAACGCCGTGATCGAAGAACGTCGTGAAGAAGCAGAGCGTGAGGCAGCAGAACGCGCAGAGCGCGAAAGAAAGCGCCAGGAACTGCTCCAGTTGATTGCCGGAGAAGGTTTTTCACCGGAAGAACTGCTTGGCCTGTCCGAAGATGCGCAAAAAACACGCAAAAAGACGTTGCCAAAAGCGCCGCCTAAATATCAGTTTGATGAAAACGGCGAAACGAAATACTGGTCTGGTCGTGGCCGGACACCAAAACCAATCGACGAAGCGTTAAAAGCTGGCCGTTCTCTTGATGAGTTTCTCATCAAAAAAGATGCTTCCAGCACTGCTGGTGACGAACAGTAATCTAACAAGCCTCTGACACTGCGTCAGAGGCTTTTTTTTAGCAAAAAGGGCGCGGGGGGTTATGGTGAAGAAATCTTTGGATATCTTCGCGGGGATAAGGGAAGTAGTCTCTGATATCTTTGGTTTCTAACTTACCAGTGCAGTGATACGTCTGAAAATAGATCCACTCTGCTATTGTTTTGTAGATGTGATTTCCCATGTTCGCGCTTTGAGAACCATACTGCATGACTTGTGCATCCAGGTCATTACACATCTCCGGCGGAGTGAGTACATGATATGTCCTGCATAACAGCGGGCGGTAATTGTAGATTGAGCATGTTCCCTTCTCAGACAAAAACGGACATTTTGACTCATGCCCGGTCGTAAGCGGGTTGTCTCTGGCAGTAAGTTTACTTGCTTGTGCAATATGTGTTGCCTCAAGCGCGGTTAAATGAACATCCATTTTACAGCACGAAGAGCACCCCTTTTGACAGGAGGTAAACGTGCTCACAAATTCTTTGTTAAAACGATCCAAAAAGGCGTACATCTGTTTTAACTTGAGGTAAATATTACCGGATTGAGTATTGAGTTTATTTATGAGTGCCTTTAACTCATCGAAATACTTATCAGGTACGGGTTTCAGATTGGTATAGCCGGGTAATGTTTCGCCTGGCTCCAGGTGGATCACTGAGTTAGGTTTGATATCCATTGCTTTTGCTTCCTATATTCTTCTCGCGCTGGTTGTTCATTTGACACTAAAACAAGCGTCATACAATGGCAAGGTGTCAAGCCCAGCAGTAAATCACGCTTGCCAGCAAACCAGTTTCCTGCAGCCGGTTTGGCCGTTGATTTTTGCCAGCAATATTACCCGCTCGATGCCCGCCCTGGGCGTGAAATTGCCAGCAAAAAAGATTGCCGCTATCAAAGGTGTGGTTTATATTATCTGTATCGTACGATACAGATAATGGAGAAGCTTAATAGATGACTGAAAAAATCACTGACGAGGAACTGGTAGATTTGTTGGAGGCGCTCAAAAGAGCACATGGTATGGGCGTTTGTTCAAAGGCGGTTAAGCTGGCACAGCGTTGCGCTGATGTGTTCCCTGCTATTGTTGCAGAGTTACAGGAATATCGGAACGCCGCTAAGCGAACTTCAGCATGACAAGAGCCACGGAACGCGCTTACAGCGAGCTACAACAGGCGTTTGATTTCTATAACCAGCGCCTTTTTGACGGCGAACTCCCTGACTGTCTGATTACGTTCCAGCGCGGCAAGAACACAATGGGCTATTTCAGTTACAGGCGCTTTGTTGCTGCTGACGGCAGCGGCAGGATGATTGATGAAATCGCCCTCAATCCTGAATACTTCCCGGTGTACCCGCTTATTGAAGTCATGCAAACGCTGGTTCATGAGCAGTGCCATATGTGGCAGTACCACTACGGCAACCCGTCGCGTAAGACGTACCACAATGCGCAGTGGGCGGCAAAAATGGAAAGTATCGGACTTATGCCCTCCTCCACCGGGAGACCTGGTGGTGCGAAAGTCGGCCAGAAGATTAATGACTATCCGATCCCTGGTGGCCGCTTCCAGCGCGTCACACTGGAACTGTTCCAGGGGCAATTTGCTTTGAGCTGGTTTGATCGCTTCCCTGTCCAGGTCGAACAACAAAAAGATATGACCGCCGTAATAGAGCAATGGCGCGAAACGCTTGCTCTGGCGCATCAAAATGCTGAGGCCGGGATTGATATAGAAGCGGTGCTTTCTATGGCTCTGCTGCCGTCAGTATCACCGCAGAACGGGAGCCATTCAGATGATATGGCCGGGAGCAATGACAATGATTTGTCAGTTGCAGCATTTGAGGACAAGCCAAAACGAAATAAAGTTAAATATCAGTGTCGCGGGTGTGGCGCTGCCGTGTGGGGCAAAGCCGGACTGAATATTGAATGCGGCGATTGCGAGCTGGCTTTCATCGAAAATTAATTGCCAGCAAATTTTCCCGGTCACATCTGTTGGCCAGTGTTTTTTGCCAGCAAAGTTTCTTCCCGGGTTCGCGCCGGCAGCGCAAAAATGACAGCAAAAGAGGGGTA
This sequence comes from Enterobacter cloacae complex sp. 382A5, assembly GCF_050031095.1. NCBI lineage: Bacteria > Pseudomonadati > Pseudomonadota > Gammaproteobacteria > Enterobacterales > Enterobacteriaceae > Enterobacter > Enterobacter cloacae complex sp. 382A5. The sequence goes on along the minus strand of NZ_JBLGVK010000003.1, from coordinate 1,909 downwards.
TCATGGGGCATTACACAATCAGAACGAATGACGACGAAGATCAGGCCATTAAAAAGGCGCAGGAAGCGACCGGACAGGCATCAGCCAGCAAAACCTTTATGACGGCTATCCTTGAGCTTCAGCGTAACAGAGACGAGATGGCGCAGCTACGGCGTGAACTGGCGCAGGAAAAAGCGCGGAGTCAGGAGCTGGTATCATCGGTAAAACAATTCCGTTCCAGCCTGAACAATCTGTTTGATCTGGCTGACAACCCTTAAATAACAAGGAGCGAAACGTGCATACCACAAATGCGATTATCCTGTGCCTGGTGTCATATCCCTGCATCGTTGCATGGGTTATCTATAAAAACAGATTTGTCGATTACTTGTTTTTAACTCTGCTTGCTTGTTTGGGGAGCATTTTTTCAGTCGTATTGTATAAACAGCCCGACTACTCATTGACCATATATCAGGCCGTTGCTGTCGGCTATGCTGCCGTGATCATGCCAACGGTGTTAGTTTTGAGTGTCGTTAATATCTTCATGGGAAAAGCAGAGAGAACGTGCAAATGAATACACTGGCTGCACTGGAAAATACGTTTCGTGATATGAGAAAGCATGGCTGCCAAACAGTCATGGTCACGCAGTCTTTAGCTGATTTTGGCCGCTACAGCTATAAACCGCGCCCTGCATTTCAGGACTGGATCGAACGGCTGAAGACTGGCGAACGTCTGCCGCGAGGCCGTTACTTTGTTGGCAAGAAGCCTGGTGGCCGCCTGGTGCTCATTGATGAATTGGGGGGAACATGGACAGAAAAAGTAACAGTGATTCATACCAACGCTGGATGATAGAGAAGGCTGACAAAAGGGAAAGGACGCAAATCAGTATGTCGTTCGTAAAGATGAAGGACGTACTTTTTAACGTGCTGGCTATCGGTACTGTTTTAGCAGCCCTGGTGGTGATCTTTTATGAAGTGCAAAGCAGCTTATAAATTGATGGCCGTTGACAATGAATGTCATACTACCTGACCGGGCAATGCCGGAAGATTTCTTTCACGGGTGATGGTTTGTGATCCCGGCATTGTTCCGGCGCTCTCTCGTAAATTCTCGCGCCCAATCCCCCTCGCAAAACCTCAGAATTCACGTAACGCACCGCGATTTCGGCAACCATCAACCCTAACGTCCTTATGTTGTTGGGTTTGCCGCAGAACAATTTATTCATTTAAAATAGATTTAAACGAAGCGGGAAACCGCAGACGTAAAAAAACCGACTGGTGAGGTCGGCTTTTTTACGGTTCCGGTGCGAGCTGGTAACTCAGCCCGGAAGGGAAACTCTCTACAACTGACAATAGTATGATAATCCGTGAAGCCTGATTATGCAATATGACGGGCAGTGACTGTGCGTTAACGGTTTGCCTGAACGTTAGATAAACGTATAATCAGAGGGTTAGCTCTGTGGTGAGTCTCTCCCTGCATTCCGCTAAATGCGGCATGAACAGGTTCAAAGTCCTGACAGGTAATACAGGTGGTGCTGGTTATCTGTGCTCTGGCAGGAGTGAGACTCTCTACAACTGACAAGACGAAGAGAAGCCGTGGTGACAGGCAGTGTAAGAGCAAGCCACGGTGTCTTTACTCCATTTATGGAGAAAACGGATGATTAACCTGTTAATCATCGTTCTGAGGGCGGTAGCGGCGCTTGCAAACGCGCTGATTGCCATTCTGGAACTGATCCGCCAGTTCATCGACTAATGAACACGGAAACGTAATTAAGGCCGGAGGAACACCACCTCCGGCCTTTAATAAAAATATAGTTTAGTTACAACATTCACTAGTCTGTACTAACCACCACACACCTGACCTTCTGCGCACAAGTTACCTTTAATCACTCCTAAACAGGCATTTCATGAAACTCCCCTGTTCTTGCATCGGTAAC
>NZ_JBLGVK010000002.1:0-84440 GCF_050031095.1 Enterobacter cloacae complex sp. 382A5 | reverse complement strand
GGCACTGTTGCAAAGTTAGCGATGAGGCAGCCTTTTGTCTTATTCAAAGGCCTTACATTTCAAAAACTCTGCTTACCAGGCGCATTTCGCCCAGGGGATCACCATAATAAAATGCTGAGGCCTGGCCTTTGCGTAGTGCACGCATCACCTCAATACCTTTGATGGTGGCGTAAGCCGTCTTCATGGATTTAAATCCCAGCGTGGCGCCGATTATCCGTTTCAGTTTGCCATGATCGCATTCAATCACGTTGTTCCGGTACTTAATCTGTCGGTGTTCAACGTCAGACGGGCACCGGCCTTCGCGTTTGAGCAGAGCAAGCGCGCGACCATAGGCGGGCGCTTTATCCGTGTTGATGAATCGCGGGATCTGCCACTTCTTCACGTTGTTGAGGATTTTACCCAGAAACCGGTATGCAGCTTTGCTGTTACGACGGGAGGAGAGATAAAAATCGACAGTGCGGCCCCGGCTGTCGACGGCCCGGTACAGATACGCCCAGCGGCCATTGACCTTCACGTAGGTTTCATCCATGTGCCACGGGCAAAGATCGGAAGGGTTACGCCAGTACCAGCGCAGCCGTTTTTCCATTTCAGGCGCATAACGCTGAACCCAGCGGTAAATCGTGGAGTGATCGACATTCACTCCGCGTTCAGCCAGCATCTCCTGCAGCTCACGGTAACTGATGCCGTATTTGCAGTACCAGCGTACGGCCCACAGAATGATGTCACGCTGAAAATGCCGGCCTTTGAATGGGTTCATGTGCAGCTCCATCAGCAAAAGGGGATGATAAGTTTATCACCACCGACTATTTGCAACAGTGCCCAAAAAATTAACTACCTGAGGAAAATTGATCCTTTTGTGTTTGAAGAACTGTTGCTGGAAGGATTTGAAGCGCATGGCTTCAGAACCATCAGAAACAAACGCTATACCGGCGATGGAGGCATTGACGGCCAGGTAATAATAGGAAAATATCGCTATCTTATTCAGGCTAAACGCTATCGCGGCCATATTGCTTTACAGCACGTACAGGAGTTCGAGAAGTTGCTTAAACGTCATAACTGTCGCGGTCTGTTTTGCCATACCGGGAAAACCGGCGCAGGTTCAAAATCTGTCAGTATTGCCAGTGAACGGATGGAGATTATCAGCGGCCAGCGCCTGATAGATTTGCTCACGCCCGGCAGCTCCTTCACTATCGCAACCGCCCCGCAGACGATGATGAAGCGTACCGCAGCAACACTAGAAACGAGCACCATTGTTAAAGATGCCGGTAAAGAAAATCGATACCATGAGAGTTAATTAAATGAAGTCAGTAACTATAGAAGCAAAAACATTTGCTGAAATGTTAGGAATAACAGAAGGTGAGTTAATCTTTGCCATTAAGAAAACTGGCACATTCAAAAACAAGACCATCCCACAACCTCATGAGCCACATAAATCAAATAATAGATTTTTATATTCAGACGTAATGAGGTTTATAGAATCACTAAAAGACAAAGAGAACCGGTAATGACTCCAACTTACTGATAGTGTTTTATGTTCAGATAATGCCCGATGACCTTGTCATGCAGCTCCACCGATTTTGAGAACGACAGTGACTTCCGTCCCAGCCTTGCCAGATGTTGTCTCAGATTCAGGTTATGTCGCTCAATGCGCTGAGTGTAACGCTTGCTGATAACGTGCAGCTTTCCCTTCAGGCGGGATTCATACAGCGGCCAGCCATCCGTCATCCATACCACGACCTCAAAGGCCGACAGCAGGCCCAGAAGACGCTCCAGCGTGGCCAACGTGCGTTACCTAACAATAAACCTGTTTAAATATCCAGATAAAAACATTCAATCTGGGTCAAATGAGTGATACAGTTTCACCCATAAGACCCAATGGAGGCAATATGTCTGAATTTGAATTACTGGCGCAGGATCTGCTTGAGAAAGCAGAAGCGGAAGAACAACTGCGACAGGAAAATGATAAAAAGCTGCTCGGGCAGGTGCTGGAAATCTATGACCAGAAGTACGTGGCTGAACTGCTTAGAAAAGTTGGTAAAAATGAGTGGAGTCGCGAGACTCTTAATCGCTGGATTAATGGTAAGTGCTCACCTAAGACGCTGACGTTAGCCGAAGAGGAACTTCTACGAAAAATGCTTCCGGAAGCGCCTGCACATCACCCTGACTATGCCTTCCGGTTTATTGACCTGTTTGCTGGGATTGGAGGTATACGGAAGGGCTTCGAAACCATCGGTGGCCAGTGCGTTTTTACCAGTGAATGGAATAAAGAGGCTGTGCGCACATATAAAGCTAACTGGTTTAACGATGCTCAGGAACACACTTTCAATCTAGATATTCGGGAAGTCACGCTCAGTGATAAACCTGAAGTACCTGAAAACGATGCCTATGCTTACATTAATGAGCATGTGCCGGATCATGATGTACTTCTAGCAGGTTTCCCCTGTCAACCGTTCAGCCTTGCGGGCGTAAGCAAGAAAAACTCGCTCGGGCGCGCGCATGGTTTCGAATGTGAGGCTCAGGGAACGCTTTTCTTCGATGTGGCGCGTATTATCCGCGCAAAAAAACCTGCCATCTTTGTTCTTGAAAACGTTAAAAACCTGAAGAGCCATGACAAGGGTAAAACCTTTAAAGTCATCATGGATACCCTCGACGAACTTGGCTATGAAGTTGCGGATGCAGCTGAGATGGGCAAAAACGATCCTAAAGTTATCGACGGAAAACACTTTTTACCTCAGCACCGAGAACGTATCGTTTTGGTCGGTTTCCGCCGTGATCTGAACATTCACCAGGGCTTTACCCTGCGCGATATTAGTCGTTTTTATCCGGAACAGCGTCCGTCATTTGGCGAACTGCTGGAACCCGTGGTTGACAGCAAATATATACTGACGCCGAAACTCTGGGAGTATCTCTATAACTACGCCAAAAAGCACGCAGCTAAGGGTAACGGATTCGGTTTTGGCCTCGTTAATCCTGAAAATAAAGAAAGCATTGCCCGTACGCTTTCTGCTCGCTATCACAAAGACGGGTCTGAAATTCTGATAGACCGTGGCTGGGATATGGCCACAGGTGAAACAGACTTCGCGAACGAAGAAAATCAGGCGCATCGGCCCCGCAGGCTGACTCCGCGAGAGTGCGCGCGCCTTATGGGTTTTGAAAAAGTAGATGGCAGGCCTTTTCGCATTCCTGTGTCAGACACTCAGTCGTACAGGCAGTTCGGTAACTCCGTAGTGGTGCCCGTGTTTGAAGCCGTAGCCAAACTGCTTGAACCTTATATCCTGAAAGCGGTTAATGCCGATTCGTGCAAGGTTGAACGAATCTGATCGCTCCTCCCGGTATTTATGCCGGGAGATAATCTATGGAATATCTGCGTAAAGCCCTGTCAGCTCAGCAATAAACGCACCTAGCGTCATTAGCTCAGCTCTCACCGCCTCCGGGTATTTTTTGTGCAGAGATGATGGCACGACCAATCTGACACCCGACTCCCGCATCTCCCGATATTGAGCCAGAGAAACTCCCTCCTGGAGTGTAAACAGATGCACCTGATGAATTTTATCGGCCTCATTCAGTATCTGACGCCAGCGATCCTTACAGGTAGTCTTGACTGCCAGCATGCGCAGATTTTCTACGGGAAACTCAGTATCGTGGTAAGCCCCTGCGGAAGGGAAAAGGAAATCGGGTTTTTTATTACCTTCTGTGATGGCCTGCGTCGCAAAGTGTCGCAGGCCGTGCTCAATGAATAGATGCTCCAGGTGCAGTTCCAGCGACTTCCCGGCTCTGGATTTACGGCGATTGCTGACAGAATTGGCCAGCGCAATAAATTCATCCACAGAGCCAAATCCTTTCCGGATGATATCCAGAACATGCAGTTCCTCAACCAATAGAAATATGTCGTACTCCACGCGCCGGCGGTCAAGAAGTTGCTCATCCGGATCAAGGGAATTTTTCACATAATGGCTGGCTGCATACTGAATAATTTCACTTCCCGACGGAAAGCGCAGGTGCCAGTCTTCAGGTAGAATATATTTATGATTTACTGGCGCTTGCTGTAGAGATAGTCCGCCTAGAATCTGTCCTGCGGGGCCGGATATAAGCGCTCCGGGTATAACTTCACCAATAGCGGTCTCAATGACGTCCTCTTCATCAGTGCTGGCGCATACCCAAATATTTACTTCCTTACAGTCCCCCCCTTGCTCATCAAGCTTGAAAGCCAGGAGCGTCAGAGCCCCTGTATTTTCAGGATCCTGAAGTGGGCTGCCTCTACCCCAGCGGGTAATCCTTTTTTCATTCCGGGTTTTACCAAAATGACGGCTGTTATAATAAATTGCCCTGGCTTCGCTGTCAGGGCAATCATGCGATGACACATGTGCGGTGAGAAAAACCGAAGGGTTCAGTTCACGGGTATGGTTGATAGACGGAAAGAGTTTTTCAACGATACCTGAAGGGATATAAAGCCCTACCTGGTGACCACCTGTTGCGCCGGTATCGTTGGCGGAAAGGCGTTTGATGTAGACGAAGTAATTCTCACATGCGATCTCAAGTAGCCAGTTGTGGAAAACCGACATAAGCATCCCCTGTTACCCTGAAACTCTACTCACCATTTTTTCATGATTATATACAAACAGTGTCATTTTCAGAAGACGACTGCACCAGTTGATTGGGCGTAATGGCTGTTGTGCAGCCAGCTCCTGACAGTTCAATATCAGAAGTGATCTGCACCAATCTCGACTATGCTCAATACTCGTGTGCACCAAAGCGAGGTGAGCATGGCGACGGAGGCTCTGTTGCAAAGATTGGCGGCAGTCAGAGGTAGGCTGTCGCTCTGCGCCGATCAGGCGGCTGCTGCGAAATGGTGGTTGAGCATGCCCATGGCCTCCGTCAGCGCCGAGGGCCCAATGCCAAAAGCTCTCTCCACAAGGCGCACCTCGCCCCTGATGCCGGGCTGCAGGCACCAGGGGCGAGCCTGTCCTTTGCGCAGGGCTCGCATGACTTCGAATCCCTTGATCGTGGCATAGGCCGTGGGGATCGATTTGAAACCGCGCACCGGCTTGATCAGTATCTTGAGCTTTCCGTGATCGGCCTCGATCACGTTATTGAGATACTTCACCTGCCGGTGGGCCGTCTCCCGGTCCAGCTTTCCTTCGCGCTTCAATTCGGTGATCGCTGCACCATAGCTCGGCGCTTTGTCGGTATTGAGCGTGGCAGGCTTTTCCCAGTGCTTCAGGCCTCGCAGGGCCTTGCCCAGGAACCGCTTCGCTGCCTTGGCGCTGCGGGTCGGCGACAGGTAGAAATCGATCGTGTCGCCCCGCTTGTCGACTGCCCGGTACAGGTAGGTCCACTTGCCCCGCACCTTGACGTAGGTTTCATCCAGGCGCCAGCTCGGATCAAAGCCACGCCGCCAGAACCAGCGCAGCCGCTTCTCCATCTCCGGGGCGTAGCACTGGACCCAGCGATAGATCGTCGTATGGTCGACCGAAATGCCGCGTTCCGCCAGCATTTCCTCAAGGTCGCGATAGCTGATCGGATAGCGACAATACCAGCGCACCGCCCACAGGATCACATCACCCTGGAAATGGCGCCACTTGAAATCCGTCATCGTTCCGTCCGTCCAATCTCCGCCAAGCATGCTCAAGCTTCACGATTTTTGCAACAGAGCCCACACGAGTATTGAGCATAGTCGAGATTGGTGCAGATCACTTCTGATATTGAACTGTCAGGAGCTGGCTGCACAACAGCCATTACGCCCAATCAACTGGTGCAGTCGTCTTCTGAAAATGACATTTGGTATCTCTCATAAACGGATGTTTTTGAGAGAACTATCTTCGGCCTTCACACGCACGAAAGGCGGCGAAGCTCCGCCGTTAATCCGTCCGCCGGAGATCTCGCCCAGGCAGGCTGAAGGCCGAGCAAGCCTGACAGGCCCGAAAAGCCCGGCACGGGCGTCGGCGGCGATGACGGCGGCGGCATTATCCAGGGTTGATGATGGAAGTGGAGGATATCGACAACCTCTCGCGCAACCAAGACATCGCGGTCGGACTGCAAGTGATCTTGAAGCCACGGGCCCGTCCCACCCCGACATGGACCTCGATGCCCGAACGGACGTTAGATTTCGAGTTCTAGGCGTTCTGCGATGAAGGTTGGATCCCAGCCGGGATTGAAAGTGTCGACGTGGGTGAATCCGAGCCGCTCGTATAGGCCACGCAGGTTCGGGTGGCAGTCGAGCCGCAGCTTGGCGCACCCCTGCGTTCGCGCGGCATGGCGGCAAGCCTCGATCAGCGCGGAGCTGACACCCCGGCCCGCATGTGTCCGTCGCACCGCGAGCTTGTGCAGATATGCGGCCTCCCCCTTGAGGGCGTCGGGCCAGAACTCGGGATCCTCGGCCGACAAGGTGCAACAGCCGACGATGCCGTCGCTGCAACTCGCGACTAGGAGCTCGGATCTCAGGACGAAGGTCTCCGCGAATGTCCGGTCGATCCGCGCGACGTCCCAGGCGGGCGTTCCCTTGGCGGACATCCACGCCGCAGCGTCGTGCATCAGCCGCACAACCTCGTCGATATCACCCGAGCAGGCGACCCGAACGTTCGGAGGCTCCTCGCTGTCCATTCGCTCCCCTGGCGCGGTATGAACCGCCGCCTCATAGTGCAGTTTGATCCTGACGAGCCCAGCATGTCTGCGCCCACCTTCGCGGAACCTGACCAGGGTCCGCTAGCGGGCGGCCGGAAGGTGAATGCTAGGCATGATCTAACCCTCGGTCTCTGGCGTCGCGACTGCGAAATTTCGCGAGGGTTTCCGAGAAGGTGATTGCGCTTCGCAGATCTCCAGGCGCGTGGGTGCGGACGTAGTCAGCGCCATTGCCGATCGCGTGAAGTTCCGCCGCAAGGCTCGCTGGACCCAGATCCTTTACAGGAAGGCCAACGGTGGCGCCCAAGAAGGATTTCCGCGACACCGAGACCAATAGCGGAAGCCCCAACGCCGACTTCAGCTTTTGAAGGTTCGACAGCACGTGCAGCGATGTTTCCGGTGCGGGGCTCAAGAAAAATCCCATCCCCGGATCGAGGATGAGCCGGTCGGCAGCGACCCCGCTCCGTCGCAAGGCGGAAACCCGCGCCTCGAAGAACCGCACAATCTCGTCGAGCGCGTCTTCGGGTCGAAGGTGACCGGTGCGGGTGGCGATGCCATCCCGCTGCGCTGAGTGCATAACCACCAGCCTGCAGTCCGCCTCAGCAATATCGGGATAGAGCGCAGGGTCAGGAAATCCTTGGATATCGTTCAGGTAGCCCACGCCGCGCTTGAGCGCATAGCGCTGGGTTTCCGGTTGGAAGCTGTCGATTGAAACACGGTGCATCTGATCGGACAGGGCGTCTAAGAGCGGCGCAATACGTCTGATCTCATCGGCCGGCGATACAGGCCTCGCGTCCGGATGGCTGGCGGCCGGTCCGACATCCACGACGTCTGATCCGACTCGCAGCATTTCGATCGCCGCGGTGACAGCGCCGGCGGGGTCTAGCCGCCGGCTCTCATCGAAGAAGGAGTCCTCGGTGAGATTCAGAATGCCGAACACCGTCACCATGGCGTCGGCCTCCGCAGCGACTTCCACGATGGGGATCGGGCGAGCAAAAAGGCAGCAATTATGAGCCCCATACCTACAAAGCCCCACGCATCAAGCTTTTGCCCATGAAGCAACCAGGCAATGGCTGTAATTATGACGACGCCGAGTCCCGACCAGACTGCATAAGCAACACCGACAGGGATGGATTTCAGAACCAGAGAAAGAAAATAAAATGCGATGCCATAACCGATTATGACAACGGCGGAAGGGGCAAGCTTAGTAAAGCCCTCGCTAGATTTTAATGCGGATGTTGCGATTACTTCGCCAACTATTGCGATAACAAGAAAAAGCCAGCCTTTCATGATATATCTCCCAATTTGTGTAGGGCTTATTATGCACGGCTTACAGCAGGCAAAATTTAACCAGAAAAAAGCCGCTGAATTACTGGGGCTGACTTACCATCAGCTTCGCGCTTTGCTGAAAAAACACCAGATTTAACGCACATTTGCAGATGTCATATTGGCGGATTTGACGCATAACCCCATCAGGGTTTACCATGACGCCATTACTGTATAAAAAAACAGGTACAAATATGGCTCTGGCACTCGTTGGCGAAAAAATTGACAGAAACCGTTTCACCGGTGAGAAAATTGAAAATAGTACATTTTTTAACTGTGATTTTTCAGGTGCCGACCTGAGCGGCACTGAATTTATCGGCTGTCAGTTCTATGATCGTGAAAGCCAGAAAGGGTGCAATTTTAGTCGTGCGATGCTGAAAGATGCCATTTTTAAAAGCTGTGATTTATCCATGGCGGATTTTCGCAATGCCAGTGCGCTGGGCATTGAAATTCGCCACTGCCGCGCACAAGGCGCAGATTTCCGCGGCGCAAGCTTTATGAATATGATCACCACGCGCACCTGGTTTTGTAGCGCATATATCACGAATACCAATCTAAGCTACGCCAATTTTTCGAAAGTCGTGTTGGAAAAGTGTGAGCTGTGGGAAAACCGTTGGATGGGTGCCCAGGTACTGGGCGCGACGTTCAGTGGTTCAGATCTCTCCGGCGGCGAGTTTTCGACTTTCGACTGGCGAGCAGCGAACTTCACACATTGCGATCTGACCAATTCGGAGTTGGGTGACTTAGATATTCGGGGCGTTGATTTACAAGGCGTTAAGCTGGACAACTACCAGGCGTCGTTGCTCATGGAGCGGCTTGGCATCGCGGTGATTGGTTAGCATTCACGGAGCGGTAAGTACCGCTCCCGCCCTTATACAATAGTGTCCGCCCTTGCCTTAAAAGTCACTTTCGACGCACAGAGCGTAAACGTTAGAGGGTTCCGGTCCCCCCATCAGAACACCAGACCTGACCAGACGTATAGCTGTTCTCCCGAGCGGCCAGGGTGACATAAAGCGGCGCGATTTCCACCGGTTGACCAGGGCGTCCCAGCGGCGCATTTGCCCCAAATTTCTCCACCTTTTCCTGCGGTTGACCACCACAGCACTGCAGTACAGTCCAGTATGGACCCGGCGCGACGGCATTGACACGGATCCCTTTCGGGGCCAGCTGTTTCGCCAGCGATTTAGTAAATGCCACGATAGCTGCTTTAGTCTGAGCATAATCAAGCAAGATTTCACTTGGCTCATAAGCCTGTACGGAGGAGGTATTAATTATCACGCTGTCTGGTGAAAGATGGGGTATGGCCGCTTTGGTGATCCAAAACATAGCGTAAACATTGGTTTTGAATGTTGCGTCGAAGTCTTCTGTGGTGAGTTCCTCAATTGACTCACAAAATTGCTGACGACCCGCATTATTGACGAGGATATCCAACCCTCCCAGTCCTTTTACCGCCTGTGTTACCAGATGACCGCAAAAAGCCTCATCACGGATATCGCCGGGGATGGCCAAAACATTTCTGCCTGCTTTTTTTATCAGATCGACCACTTCACGCGCATCGTCTTCTTCTTCAGGTAAATAGTTAATCGCAACATCAGCGCCTTCACGAGCATAGGCAATAGCAACAGCACGACCAATCCCTGAATCCCCACCGGTAATTAATACCTTGCGCCCATTCAGGCGACCGCTTCCCTGATAGCTGTCTTCTCCATGATCGGGGCGCGGTTGCATTTTCCCCGCCAGCCCGGGAAAGGGCTGCTGCTGCTGTTGAAAAGGCGGCGCCGGAAAACGCGCAGAATTGGTTTTATTGATGGTCTTTTTTTCCTTGTTTAAGCCAGCCATTCAATTACCTCTCATTATTTATCACAAAGACTAATAATCGTAGACCAAAATGAATGGTATGACCTATATTATCCAGCTACACTTAATTTTCTCGGAATATTACCCTCCCTACTTTCCTCTACCGTTGCGCTTATATCCCCACCAACGTTAGATTTAATTTAAAAAATATTATTTGAGACTTATCCAGTTCGCAGTGTTAATAAATAGCAACCACACTTAACATCTCAATCTGGGGTATAGGAAGTATAAACCACCTTTTTGCTCCTCATCCGAAGTATCTTACCTGAAATTCCCTCACTCGTTTACCGCTCAAGCCCCAATTTTAACTGCCGGTCCAGCCTAAACCGCTCTAATAAGGTTCGATTTGGCGGTAAAATCTCTAGCCTGATAGCTCGAGAGATACAAACTGCCCCACCGCCCCGTTTAAAAGTTGGCAGTGTTGAGCAGTGTTGGATTTGGGGTCGTCAGTCAAAGAGACGACTCTGTGATGGATCGAACAGGCTGGGAGTCAGTGGCGGCGCTCGTTCTGGTGGCAGCTCACGCTGCTTGGCGGCATTCGCCTTGGCTGTTTTCTGTTTCAGATGCTTGAGAATCTGCTCAATGACCTTCGGATCTTCGATGCTGGCAATCACTTTGACGTGACCGCCGCAGTGTTCGCAGACTTCAATATCAATATTGAAGACTCGCTTGAGGCGTTGCATCCAGGTCATGGCGCGGTGGCGCTCTGCAGGACTCTTGTCACGCCAGTTAGTATCGAGACCTTCCGATTTGTCGGGCTTCTTGCCCCGCTTGGCGGGTGTTACTTGAACTCGGTGTTTGCTGTTCGGTGCAAAGACGCCGTGGAAGCGTGTGAGGTTGACTCGCGGCTTAGGTACCAACGCAGCGAGTTTGGCGATGAAGTCCAGCGGCTCGAAGATCACATGGGTGGTGCCATTGCGGTACGGAGTTTTGAGCTCGTAACGCACCTGCCCATTGGCGGTTAATGCCAGACGTTTTTCTGAAACCGCTGGCCGACTAATGTAGCGACACAAGCGCTCAAGCTTATCCCGCTGATGCGCTTCGGCCATCACACCGGCGTGTAGCGAGAAACCAGCATGGTTGGCTACTCGACTGCTTGAGTCGGCTTTATCCTCACGCCCTGGCAAGGTTTGCAGGGTGAAGACTTTGCGCCCTTGCTGGGGGCCGACGGCAATGCGATACGTAACCGAAGCACCATGTAATTGAGTCAGCGTATCGTCTTCGCCCTCTTCCAGTGTCAACCACGTATTCTCGGCATCACGCTCCAAAATCCCACGCTTTTCCATGCAGCGAGCGATGCGATGGCTGAGGGTGTGAGCGAGCGTATTCAGCTCATCGTAAGTGGGTGCCTTGACACGATGGAAGCGTTGCTTGCCATAGTCATCTTCGGCATAGACACCATCGAGAAACAGCATGTGGTAGTGGACATTGAGATTTAGCGCGGAGCCAAAGCGTTGGATAAGAGTCACTGAGCCAGTTTGTGCAGAGGCTTTGGTGTAACCGGCTTTTTTGATCAGATGAGTTGAGAGTGTACGATAGACGATACTCAAGACCTGGCCCATCAGCTGGGGATGGCGAGCCAGCAAAAAGCGTAGCTGGAAAGGAAAGCTGAGCACCCACTGGCGAATGGGCTCCTTGGGGAAGACTTCGTCTATCAGCAGCGCCGCACTCTCGGCCATCCGGCGGGCACCGCAGCTAGGGCAAAAGCCGCGTCGTTTACAGCTGAAGGCGACCAGACGCTCGTGATGACAATCCTCGCAGCGAACCCGCATGAAACCATACTCCAGACGGCCACATTGGAGGAGGTCGTTGAATTCTTGTTGGATGTAGCGAGGCAGGTGTTGACCTTGGGCTTCGAGTGAGGCTTTGAAGGCTGGGTAGTGCTGCTCAACCAGCTGGTAGAGCAGCGTCTGGTCGGGTTGGTGGCGTTCGTAACCGTTTGTTTGAGTGGGCGATTGACTCGCCGTGGCGTTCCTTGCCAGCGACATGGGTATCCTCCGCTGATACTGTGGTTATGTACAGTATCAGCGGCTTGCGTTCAGACGTCCAGTCTGGCCCTAGACATCGCTAAATGCTTAACCCGCAATAGCCCTCACGAGTTGTTATCAGCCACTACCGGTTGAGCGAGAAGGTTTTGGGTTCAGGGTGCTATTGCTCCACCAATCACAATACTGAAGCCCCAACTGTTATCAGTTGGGGCTTTTTCTTGTCTGTTTGCGGCGGTTGCGTTTTATCGGTAGTCGTCGAGCTCTGCACCATCCCACATAAGAGCTTAACGGTGCGATCTTCAACGCCATCACACAAAACTTTCTTTTTCACGCACAGTCAACTTATTGGATGTTTTATTAACAACCCAAAAGGAGATATTTAGCGGGCGGCCGGAAGGTGAATGCTAGGCATGATCTAACCCTCGGTCTCTGGCGTCGCGACTGCGAAATTTCGCGAGGGTTTCCGAGAAGGTGATTGCGCTTCGCAGATCTCCAGGCGCGTGGGTGCGGACGTAGTCAGCGCCATTGCCGATCGCGTGAAGTTCCGCCGCAAGGCTCGCTGGACCCAGATCCTTTACAGGAAGGCCAACGGTGGCGCCCAAGAAGGATTTCCGCGACACCGAGACCAATAGCGGAAGCCCCAACGCCGACTTCAGCTTTTGAAGGTTCGACAGCACGTGCAGCGATGTTTCCGGTGCGGGGCTCAAGAAAAATCCCATCCCCGGATCGAGGATGAGCCGGTCGGCAGCGACCCCGCTCCGTCGCAAGGCGGAAACCCGCGCCTCGAAGAACCGCACAATCTCGTCGAGCGCGTCTTCGGGTCGAAGGTGACCGGTGCGGGTGGCGATGCCATCCCGCTGCGCTGAGTGCATAACCACCAGCCTGCAGTCCGCCTCAGCAATATCGGGATAGAGCGCAGGGTCAGGAAATCCTTGGATATCGTTCAGGTAGCCCACGCCGCGCTTGAGCGCATAGCGCTGGGTTTCCGGTTGGAAGCTGTCGATTGAAACACGGTGCATCTGATCGGACAGGGCGTCTAAGAGCGGCGCAATACGTCTGATCTCATCGGCCGGCGATACAGGCCTCGCGTCCGGATGGCTGGCGGCCGGTCCGACATCCACGACGTCTGATCCGACTCGCAGCATTTCGATCGCCGCGGTGACAGCGCCGGCGGGGTCTAGCCGCCGGCTCTCATCGAAGAAGGAGTCCTCGGTGAGATTCAGAATGCCGAACACCGTCACCATGGCGTCGGCCTCCGCAGCGACTTCCACGATGGGGATCGGGCGAGCAAAAAGGCAGCAATTATGAGCCCCATACCTACAAAGCCCCACGCATCAAGCTTTTGCCCATGAAGCAACCAGGCAATGGCTGTAATTATGACGACGCCGAGTCCCGACCAGACTGCATAAGCAACACCGACAGGGATGGATTTCAGAACCAGAGAAAGAAAATAAAATGCGATGCCATAACCGATTATGACAACGGCGGAAGGGGCAAGCTTAGTAAAGCCCTCGCTAGATTTTAATGCGGATGTTGCGATTACTTCGCCAACTATTGCGATAACAAGAAAAAGCCAGCCTTTCATGATATATCTCCCAATTTGTGTAGGGCTTATTATGCACGCTTAAAAATAATAAAAGCAGACTTGACCTGATAGTTTGGCTGTGAGCAATTATGTGCTTAGTGCATCTAACGCCTGAATTAAGCTGCGCCGCGAAGCGGCGTCGGCTTGAATGAACTGTTAGACATCATTGGCGTGGAGCCGAGCAGACTGGCGGCTTCGTGCTTCACAAAGTAAATGAACGCAGTCAACTGATCAGCGCGTGAGGCCAAGCAATCCATCCCTTGTCCAAGGTAAGCCTGCTGGGCTTCAAGCAGCACGGGCTGATGTTGGACGGGCAGGCGTTCCATTACCCAGTTGGCAGCTACATCCTTCGGCGCGATCTTGCCGGTTGCTGCGCTGTACCAAATGCGAGACAAAGTAAGCACTACATTCCGCTCGTCGCCTGCCCAATCCGGTTGTGAGTTCCATAGTTTCAAGGTGTCGGCCAGTGCTTTGAATAGATCGCTTTCCGGGACTGAGTTGAAGAAATCTTCCGCGGCCGAACCTGCCAAGGCAAGGCTGTGTTGCCTTGCTTTAGTTAGCAGAATAGCCAGATCAACATCGGTTGTCGCGGGCTCGAAGATGCCCGCAAGAATGTCCTTGCGCTGCCACTCCCCGAATTGCAGTTCCCGTCTGGCTGGATAACGCCAAGGAACAACATCGCCGTACACGACGATGGTAACTTCCAAGGCACGGAGAGCTTCACTTTGGCCGGGAGAAGCGGAAACTTCCAGGAAATCTACGAACAGAGCCTGCCGCACAGTCTCATCGAGCTGTGCAGTCACAGTAACCAGCAAATCAATATCACTGCATGGCTTCAGGCCACCGTCGAGTGCAGAGCCGTACAAATGCACGGCCAGCAACGTCGATCCCAGATGATGCTCGATGACGTTGAGTGCCTGTGATAGCTGTACCGAAATCTCGGCGGGCACTGCGTTGCTCATGATGTCTAACTCCCAATTTGTGTAGGGCTTATTATGCACGCTTAAAAATAATAAAAGCAGACTTGACCTGATAGTTTGGCTGTGAGCAATTATGTGCTTAGTGCATCTAACGCCGCTAAGCAGCGGCACATTTTGCGTTTTGAGCGCAGCGAAGCAAAATGTGTCCGATGGCTTGGATGGTTAACCCCTTTGCCAGATTTGATAGCGATAATTTATATTTGAATGAAATTCCTGCTCGAACACCACATTGAACTCTTTGGGGATTTCCGGAAAGAAAACATTGCCCTCTGGCTCGGAATCTATTGTCGAGATATGTAGCGTGTCGGCATGGGCGATCAGACTCTTGTAGATCTCTCCACCACCAGAAACAACAACATGGTTCGTAAGAGTCTTTAGCTCCCTCATTGCTGCTTCTATAGATGGAAACACAACCACATCATCGTTAGTAGCTACCGATCCTGAGCGGCTGACAACTGCATACTTTCTATTTGGGAGAGCCCCCATTGCCTCAAATGTTTTACGGCCGACTAAGAGCCATTGATTGTAAGTTATTGCTTTAAAAAGCAGCTGCTCACCTTTAGCGTTCCACGGGATATCCGAGCCGCAGCCAATAACCCCATTTCTTGCTTTTGCAGCCATTAGTGATATTTTCACGATACTCCTTTGGGTTAACGCCGCCATAAACGGCGACAGGGTGGCGCGCCTATTGCGCATAAAATGGCGAAGCCATGCGCAACAGGCGCGGAATCTCTGGCGTCCGGTTTGATGGCTTTGTTATGCAAAGGACTAGTCTTCAATGACGTGTAAACCACGGCGCTTTAAGTCCTCCAACGAATCCAACATTCCCCTTATTAATTCAACAGGATGCCCCTCCCAGTCTTCAACAACGCCAACAATTCTCAAGGGTTCGCAGGTTCTATAGGACTGTGTTGGATTACCGGGAAATCTTTTGTTCGTAAGATTCGGATCGTCTTCGAACGGTCCTGTTGGCTCAACTATGTATATGTAGCCGCGACCCTCGAGGCCAGACAGTGACATAGCAAGTTCAGCTCCCCAAACTGCTGGCTCCATCAAGGCTGAAAAGTAGATGTGCTTAAGAATACGACCGTCCTCGAAATGAGAGATGAACCCTGTGGTTAGCAAGTCACCAATCGCCAAATTGGCTTTGGTTCCATGATAGAACGGTCCTTGCACCTGCTTGTAATTATCATGAGAGATGGGAATCCAATCTTTTACCATTTTAAGACCCTTAATTGTTGGGATTTGGCTGCATAACGTTTGACATGAGGGGCGGCCAAGGGCGCCAGCCCTTGGACGTCCCCCTCGATGGAAGGGTTAGGCATCACTGCGTGTTCGCTCGAATGCCTGGCGTGTTTGAACCATGTACACGGCTGGACCATATGGGGTGGTTACGGTACCTTGCCTCTCAAACCCCGCTTTCTCGTAGCATCGGATCGCTCGCAAGTTGCTCGGCGACGGGTCCGTTTGGATCTTGGTGACCTCGGGATCATTGAACAGCAACTCAACCAGAGCTCGAACCAGCTTGGTTCCCAAGCCTTTGCCCAGTTGTGATGCATTCGCCAGTAACTGGTCTATTCCGCGTACTCCTGGATCGGTTTCTTCTTCCCACCGTCCGTCCCCGCTTCCAAGAGCAACGTACGACTGGGCATACCCAATCGGCTCTCCATTCAGCATTGCAATGTATGGAGTGACGGACTCTTGCGCTAAAACGCTTGGCAAGTACTGTTCCTGTACGTCAGCAAGTGTCGGGCGTGCTTCTTCTCCGCCCCACCACTCGACGATATGAGATCGATTTAGCCACTCATAGAGCATCGCAAGGTCATGCTCAGTCATGAGGCGCAGTGTGACGGAATCGTTGCTGTTGGTCACGATGCTGTACTTTGTGATGCCTAACTTTGTTTTTGCGTTGCTCATGATGTCTAACTCCCAATTTGTGTAGGGCTTATTATGCACGCTTAAAAATAATAAAAGCAGACTTGACCTGATAGTTTGGCTGTGAGCAATTATGTGCTTAGTGCATCTAACTTTGTTTTAGGGCGACTGCCCTGCTGCGTAACATCGTTGCTGCTCCATAACATCAAACATCGACCCACGGCGTAACGCGCTTGCTGCTTGGATGCCCGAGGCATAGACTGTACAAAAAAACAGTCATAACAAGCCATGAAAACCGCCACTGCGCCGTTACCACCGCTGCGTTCGGTCAAGGTTCTGGACCAGTTGCGTGAGCGCATACGCTACTTGCATTACAGCTTACGAACCGAACAGGCTTATGTCCACTGGGTTCGTGCCTTCATCCGTTTCCACGGTGTGCGTCACCCGGCAACCTTGGGCAGCAGCGAAGTCGAGGCATTTCTGTCCTGGCTGGCGAACGAGCGCAAGGTTTCGGTCTCCACGCATCGTCAGGCATTGGCGGCCTTGCTGTTCTTCTACGGCAAGGTGCTGTGCACGGATCTGCCCTGGCTTCAGGAGATCGGAAGACCTCGGCCGTCGCGGCGCTTGCCGGTGGTGCTGACCCCGGATGAAGTGGTTCGCATCCTCGGTTTTCTGGAAGGCGAGCATCGTTTGTTCGCCCAGCTTCTGTATGGAACGGGCATGCGGATCAGTGAGGGTTTGCAACTGCGGGTCAAGGATCTGGATTTCGATCACGGCACGATCATCGTGCGGGAGGGCAAGGGCTCCAAGGATCGGGCCTTGATGTTACCCGAGAGCTTGGCACCCAGCCTGCGCGAGCAGCTGTCGCGTGCACGGGCATGGTGGCTGAAGGACCAGGCCGAGGGCCGCAGCGGCGTTGCGCTTCCCGACGCCCTTGAGCGGAAGTATCCGCGCGCCGGGCATTCCTGGCCGTGGTTCTGGGTTTTTGCGCAGCACACGCATTCGACCGATCCACGGAGCGGTGTCGTGCGTCGCCATCACATGTATGACCAGACCTTTCAGCGCGCCTTCAAACGTGCCGTAGAACAAGCAGGCATCACGAAGCCCGCCACACCGCACACCCTCCGCCACTCGTTCGCGACGGCCTTGCTCCGCAGCGGTTACGACATTCGAACCGTGCAGGATCTGCTCGGCCATTCCGACGTCTCTACGACGATGATTTACACGCATGTGCTGAAAGTTGGCGGTGCCGGAGTGCGCTCACCGCTTGATGCGCTGCCGCCCCTCACTAGTGAGAGGTAGGGCAGCGCAAGTCAATCCTGGCGGATTCACTACCCCTGCGCGAAGGCCATCGGTGCCGCATCGAACGGCCGGTTGCGGAAAGTCCTCCCTGCGTCCGCTGATGGCCGGCAGCAGCCCGTCGTTGCCTGATGGATCCAACCCCTCCGCTGCTATAGTGCAGTCGGCTTCTGACGTTCAGTGCAGCCGTCTTCTGAAAACGACAAACAGCCAGAAAGGCTGTTACAGGCGATTTGATCTGCAACCTATTGGTTAAATTAATGTATCAAAAACGATGGTTTTTGTGACAGTCTTGAAAAGTCCTGACTTCTCCCGAAAAATGACTCCCCTCATGTAACAAAACTCGTTACTGTATCAACATAACAATAACCCCATAACTAATTAGCGAGAAAAGAATGAAAATCGGCTATGCACGTAAATCTACGCATCTTCAGGATGTGGCGCACCAGGTTGACGAACTAACAAAAGCTGGATGTGAGCAAATCTATCAGGATCAGACCTCACGTAGCGGCCCCAAGCGCGACAAAAAAGGTGCGCCGGAACTGGAGAACTGCCTGAAAGCATTGCGCGAGGGAGATACCCTAGTAGTTTGGGCACTAGATCGGCTCGGCGGTTCATTGGGTCAAGTCATTACTTTACTCGACGACCTGAAGAAACGCGGAATAACTTTCATAGCCATCAAGGACAGAATAGACACAAATGCGCCAGTTATAGGGGAAATCTATACTCATCTGATGGCGATATTCTCTAGCTTTGAACGCAACCGCAATATTGAAAGAACGCGCTCAGGCCTTGCAGCTGCACGCGCAAGGGGCCGTGTGGGAGGGAGAAAACCGTCACTTTCTGAAGAAGATGTTAAACAAATTAGAATCTTACTTGCTGATCCTGAAATGACAGTTGGTGCAGTTGCTAAGCGCTTCAACGTTTCTCGCATGACTATTTATCGCTACACCACAAAATCATGAATGACCGCAGCATGGCGGTTTTATTTTCTTATGCCCGTCAGGGCATGGAAGGCGACCACGCCGGACTTAAACGGGCACCGGCCGCAAATCGCCGGAAACCGCAACGCTGACCGTATCGCCCGGCCCAGCCCCTCCCTGCAAAGCCATAACCCAGCCCGCCGCCACGCAGCTGCCGCACGTCCCCCACGGTGGTGCGCAGTGGGCGCCGCGCGCCTGCGCGCGGGAACGGCGGCCCGCCTTCGGGTCGCGGCGCCGTACTGCGCGTTAGCGGCCGCACGCGGCCGGTTACGGGGGACACTACGCCATACGACCAGCGACCCGCTGAGCTGCACAATCCACGGATAACACAAGCTACATACATGTCGATATGGGAATCGGCCCACCTTGCCGGGCTGCGTAATTGCATCGGACTTGACTACCCATTTGCATTTTACTTGGTGACCGTTTGCAGATGGCACTGTTGCAAATAGTCGGTGGTGATAAACTTATCATCCCCTTTTGCTGATGGAGCTGCACATGAACCCATTCAAAGGCCGGCATTTTCAGCGTGACATCATTCTGTGGGCCGTACGCTGGTACTGCAAATACGGCATCAGTTACCGTGAGCTGCAGGAGATGCTGGCTGAACGCGGAGTGAATGTCGATCACTCCACGATTTACCGCTGGGTTCAGCGTTATGCGCCTGAAATGGAAAAACGGCTGCGCTGGTACTGGCGTAACCCTTCCGATCTTTGCCCGTGGCACATGGATGAAACCTACGTGAAGGTCAATGGCCGCTGGGCGTATCTGTACCGGGCCGTCGACAGCCGGGGCCGCACTGTCGATTTTTATCTCTCCTCCCGTCGTAACAGCAAAGCTGCATACCGGTTTCTGGGTAAAATCCTCAACAACGTGAAGAAGTGGCAGATCCCGCGATTCATCAACACGGATAAAGCGCCCGCCTATGGTCGCGCGCTTGCTCTGCTCAAACGCGAAGGCCGGTGCCCGTCTGACGTTGAACACCGACAGATTAAGTACCGGAACAACGTGATTGAATGCGATCATGGCAAACTGAAACGGATAATCGGCGCCACGCTGGGATTTAAATCCATGAAGACGGCTTACGCCACCATCAAAGGTATTGAGGTGATGCGTGCACTACGCAAAGGCCAGGCCTCAGCATTTTATTATGGTGATCCCCTGGGCGAAATGCGCCTGGTAAGCAGAGTTTTTGAAATGTAAGGCCTTTGAATAAGACAAAACGCTGCCTCATCGCTAACTTTGCAACAGTGCCCGCTCAGCTGGTTGGTAACTATTTTCAACCCGGACTCCAGATCACCTGGGCCAGCTTCAAGGCAGCGCCGCAGATACTCTGACCGATTACCACCTGAAACCAGGTCTATATAGGCCAAAAGTTCATCTGATACTTTTGCGGTTATTGTTGGCATTCAGTCCTCACTTTGTGCATTTTTTAAACGAAAAAAGGGTGTCTAATACGGTGAAATCATAGTATTACCAAAGTAATAAATAAAAAATGTTTTAAATCAGTAAGTTAGATTAGATTTGTAATACCTGGGTAATACCGCAGCATGGTTAAATTTGGTTTTTTTTCTTTTAAATCAGTGAGATAGCGTGATTTATCACGCTGCGTTAGGTGTATAGCAGGTTAAGGGATAAAAAATCATCTTTTTTTGGTAGGGCGATCTCCGTAGGTTAAGGGTCATTTGGCTAAAAAGCGTCCTATTCTTTGATGGTCATGCTTGCATGACCATCTGAGCAACCAAAAACTACAGATAAACTACAGATAAACTACAAAAAACGTTTTGCCTTAGTGTTGGAAGACTACAAATAGACTACAATAAAACTACAAAGAAACTACAAAAAACGTGACAGACTACAAATAGACTACAAGAAAACTACAGATAAACTACAAAACTCGATTGACCCCTTCTTACGAGTGTTGTAGAGTCATTTTCATACAACGGAGGGGGTTATGAATAAACCAGCAGATCTGAAACCCCGCAACTTATCGGCTGCTGTCAGATTGCGCCTAAATGAAATCGAGAACTGGCTGGACAGAGGGCTAACGCGGCATGAAATTGCTGAAATCCTCGACAGCGAATACAGCTTTTCGGTAACAGCCAAAGGGCTTGAGATGGCACTGTATAGAACGCGGCAAAACCGAAAAAATGTATTGCACAATACACATGATAAGAGTAGCGCGAAGGGTGCAGCGGAAAGTGTATTGCACAATACACAACCGTCTGAGCCTGAAGCGCAGGAAAGTGAAAAAGCAGAGAGTCCCGGCATTATTGATAAAGAATTCTTCAATAAAATCGGTGAGAATTTCGACCCTAAGAAGTTCAACAAAAAATTCTGAGGTGATTTATGAAAGTAGCGGTAATTAATTACAGTGGCAGTGTTCGTAAAACCTTAATTTCATCTTACCTGTTAGCCCCGCGGCTGACTGGTGCAAAGTTCTATGCGGTAGAGACTATCAACCAGTCTGCTTCCGATCTGGGTATTGAAAATGTGACCAGTTTTAAAGGTGACGACTTCTCACGTTTGATTGAGGGGTAATGACTCCAACTTACTGGTAGTGTTTTATGTTCAGATAATGTCCAATGACTTTGTCATGCAGTTCTCCCTTCAGGCGTGATTCATAAAGCGGCCAGTCATCCGTCATCCATACCACGACCTCAAAGGCCGACAGCAGGCCCGGAAGACGCTCCAGCGTGGCCAGAGTGCGTTCACCGAAGACGTGCGCCACAACCGTCCTCCGTATCCTGTCATACGCGTAAAACAACCAGCGCTGGCGTGATTTAGCGCCGACGAACCCCACTGTTCGTCTATTTCCGCGCAAACAATGACGTCACTGCCCGGTTGTATGCGTGAGTTTACCGACTGCGGCCTGAGAGGCGGTGTAAGTGAACTGTAGCTGCCATGTTTTACGGCAGTGAGAGCAGAGATAGCGCTGATGTCCGGCAGTACTTTTACCGTTACGCACCACGCCTTCAGTAGCTGAGCAGGAGGGACAAGTGATGGAGATGGAAGCCACTGGAGCACCTCAAAACCACCATCATACACTAAATCAGCAAGTTGGTAGCATTACCCAGAACTGGACAGAATAGGCTGTATGTCTAACTTCTGGCCACAGATATAATCGAGCCAGCAGTGCTCGCCGCAGCCGAGCGACAGGGCGAAGCCCCGAGTGAGCGAGGAAGCACCATGGAACAGTACTCATAAATTCTGCATACGCTCAATGCCTGCAAAATCACCTCCCATAGGGGTTATCCACTTATCCACGGGGATATTTTTATAAGATCTTTTTAAATAGTTGTTAGATTTTTATTTTTAGAATGCCCACAGGCCTTTATCCATGCGGGTTCCAGAGAGGGATCTGTGACAAAACGCCCTTTCAGTGTGACAAATCACCCTCAAATAGCCGCCATTTCTGTGACAAGTTGCCCTTAACCCTGTGACAAATTGCCCTCAGGAAGCGTTGCTTTTCACAAAGTTATCCATCCCTGTTGACTCTGTTTTATGAAGTGTGACAATCTTAAAGTCTGTCACACTTCGCATGGACCTGTCATGGCGGAAATAGCGGTTATAAACCATAAAAAACGTAAAAATAGCCCGCGGATTGTCCAGTCTAACGAGCTGACTGAGGCGGCATATAGTCTCTCCAGGGATCAAAAGCGTATGCTGTATCTGTTCGTTGACCAGATCAGAAAATCCGACGGCTCCCTGCAGGAACATGACGGCATCTGCGAAATTCACGTTGCTAAATACGCTGAAACATTCGGGCTGACCTCCGCTGAAGCCAGTAAGGATATACGACAGGCTTTAAAAGGTTTTGCGGGTAAGGAAGTGGTTTTCTATCGCCCTGAAGAGGATGCCGGCGATGAAAAAGGGTATGAATCCTTTCCCTGGTTTATTAAACGTGCGCACAGCCCATCCAGAGGGCTTTACAGCGTACATATCAACCCATATCTGATTCCCTTCTTCATCGGGTTACAGAACCGGTTTACGCAGTTCCGGCTCAGTGAAACAAAAGAGATTACCAATCCGTACGCCATGCGTTTATACGAATCTCTGTGCCAGTACCGTAAACCTGATGGCTCAGGTGTCGTGTCCCTGAAAATCGACTGGATCATGGAACGCTACCAGCTACCTCAAAGTTACCAGCGTATGCCGGACTTTCGCCGCCGTTTCCTGCAGGCAAGTGTTGACGAGATCAACAGCCGGACACCAATGCGCCTTTCTTACATCGAGAAAAAGAAAGGCCGCCAGACGACGCATATCGTATTTTCCTTCCGTGATATAACCTCCATGACGATTGAATAGTTGAGGGCTATCTGTCACAGATTTAAGGGTGGTTCGTCACATTTGATCTGGAAAGTTGAGGGTGATTTGTCACAGTTTTGCTGTTCCCTCCCTGGCATCCTGCGCTTACTCATAGTTTTTTTGGCTGTAACCGGTAGTGGAGCCAGAATTGAGGGCAATTTGTCACCCTATCCTGAGGGTAGTTTGTCACACTAGATTTTCTCCCTCTTCCCGGGTAATGGTGCCAACTTACTGATTTAGTGTATGATGGTGTTTTTGAGGTGCTCCCGTGGCTTCCATCTCCATCACTTGTCCCTCCTGCTCAGCTACTGAAGGCGTGGTGCGTAACGGTAAAAGTACTGCCGGACATCAGCGCTATCTCTGCTCTCACTGCCGTAAAACATGGCAGCTACAGTTCACTTACACCGCCTCTCAGGCCGCAGTCGGTAAACTCACGCATACAACCGGGCAGTGACGTCATTGTTTGCGCGGAAATAGACGAACAGTGGGGTTCGTCGGCGCTAAATCACGCCAGCGCTGGTTGTTTTACGCGTATGACAGGATACGGAGGACGGTTGTTGCACACGTCTTCGGTGAACGTACTATGGCCACGCTGGAGCATCTTCTGAGCCTGCCGTCGGACTTTCAGGGCGCGTGGTTCCTTTTAAACACCAGCTCTGTATCTCTTTTAAAGATCCTTCAATAAATCCTGTAAACACATAACCTGTTCATCGCCTGCCCTGTGGACAGGCTCGGGAGAATGCCCGCCCTTGCAGCGACCTGACGGTCGCGCCGGTTCGGCAACACCTGAGAGAGCTCCCATCGCTCCGCGACGGGCCCCGACCGGAGAATTAAATTAGTTACAGCATTCAAAAAACAAATCATCATAAAACCAGCGCCGGTTTGCCAGCCAGGAGCCCCTCCCCACCACTGAAAAGCGCCGCCGCCCCCGGCCGAAGGCCGGGAGTAGTGTCGCTTTTAATGATGGGTGTTGTAACTACTCTTCTTCATCGCTGTCGGTGGAGCTGCGGTCAGTTGTCTGGTACACGCTCGTAAGCGGCCCTGCGGCCCGCTAACGCGGAGATACGCCCAGGCTGCGGCTGTCCTTGCCGGGACCACTCCGACCGCGTACAGAGGCATCTGAGACGTTTTTAGCGGGTATAGCTTTGCAGCTACCGTGTTAAGTTCCCTGGTGTCGCTGAGATAGTTGATGAACATCCCCCTAAGCGTCAGCAGCAAGCTGCCGCCGCTAAGGCCCCGGAAATCACGCCCTTTACGTCGTAAACGCCGTAAAGCCCGCTCACCGGGGTTAAAAGGGATTACTTTGACTTCTTCATTGCTGTTAGCGGGTTAAGGCTAATCAGGGCAGGGGGTAGGGTGGCAGAATTTATAGCCCGGCAACCGGCTACGCCGGGCTTTCGGCGCCATTTCACTCCACAGACACATGTAACCTCATCTGGCGCCTCCATGCCGCTGACGCGGCATCCAGAAGTTTCCCGATGCTGTAAGTCTTAACGTCTGCTTTGTGCCAGGAGCGGACATTGACTTGCTCCCGTGTTGCTGAGGCATTTACTTTTTCGGCGAAATTTTGCGGCGCAGGTAATTCGCCGACAGCGCCGCAATAAGGCCACACAGGCTCATCAGCAGCCAGGCTGCATGGAAGGATTCGGGTGCAGCAGCTTTACCGCTTAGAGCAACAAAAAGCGCAATGCCGATCGCCGCACCAATCTGGCGTGAGGTGTTGATCAGCCCTGTTCCTGTCGAATACATATGGGCCGGAAGCCCGGAAACCGCACCTGCCATAAAGCCCGTCTGCGCGATACCCGCACCGAGTCCGGTCATAATCAGTCCGGGCAAATAGTTCAGTAACCAGGCATTATCGGTATGGTCGCTGAGCGTTAAAAACCACCAGAGTCCACTCAGGAAGTACAGTACGGAGCCTGCGACAGCAAGGTTCTGTGGAGTGGCCTTTACCCTCCCGATAAGCAGCGAGGCGACAACGGCGGTGCCGGGTCCCGCAGCAAAAGCAAGACCTGCCTGTGCGGCGGTCAGGTGCCATGCCTGGGTCAGAAACATCGTGCCGCCAAGTAACATAACGGCAAAACTCATATAAAAACATCCCATGCCTATTGTTGCCGTTGTGAAAGTCCGGGAATGGAACAGACTCAGGTCGAGAAGAGGACGGGAGGATTTCAGGCAGTGGTACACAAATACCGTCAGAACGACGATGGCTCCCATACTTCCCGCGAAAATAGCGGCTTTGTGGGTGGCCCATTCCGAAGTATGAGCTATGGTGGCGGTGAGGAGAGCTATTCCTGACGTCAGGAGTACGCTTCCAGCAATATCGGGGGCAGGCCCGGTATGCGGTGCACTTTCTTTCAGGTATCGAGTACAGATGAGAGCCCCAATCGGGGAGCCCGCAGAATTCGGAAAAAATCGTACGCTAAGGTTTTCCGGGCATCCGTAAGGGCCGAAACTTCCCGTCTTCCAGTCTGCGGCTCTGCCGCCAGACGTAATCGCCGGTTAGGTTGATGTGCTCCCAGCCCAGCGGCGACAGGAATTGCAGCAGCTCGCCGTCCACCGGCTTGCCGGCCTCGACCAACCCCTGGGTGGCGCGTTCCAGGTACACCGTGTTCCACAGCACGATAGCCGCCGTCACCAGGTTGAGGCCGCTGGCCCGGTAGCGCTGCTGCTCGAAGCTCCGATCCCTGATTTCCCCAAGGCGGTTGAAGAACACCGCCCTGGCCAGCGAGTTGCGCGCCTCACCTTTGTTCAGGCCGGCATGCACGCGGCGGCGCAGTTCAACACTTTGCAGCCAGTCCAGGATGAACAGCGTGCGCTCGATCCGGCCCAGCTCGCGCAGGGCCACGGCCAGTCCGTTCTGGCGCGGGTAGCTGCCGAGCTTGCGCAGCATCAGCGAGGCGGTGACGGTGCCCTGCTTGATCGAGCTGGCCAGGCGCAGGATGTCGTCCCAGTGGGCACGCACGTGCTTGATGTTCAGGGTGCCGCCGATCAGCGGGCGCAACGTCGGGTAGGCTTGCACGCCCTGCGGCACGTACAGCTTGGTTTCGCCGAGGTCGCGGATGCGCGGCGCGAAGCGGAAGCCTAGCAGGTGCATCAGGGCAAAGACGTGATCGGTGAAGCCGGCCGTGTCGGTGTAGTGCTCCTCGATCCGCAGGTCGGACTCGTGGTACAGCAGGCCGTCGAGCACATAGGTGGAATCGCGGACGCCGACATTCACCACGCGGGTGCTGAACGGCGCGTACTGGTCGGAGATATGGGTATAGAACAGCCGTCCCGGCTCGCTACCGTACTTCGGGTTGACGTGCCCGGTGCTCTCGCCCCGGCCACCCGCGCGGAAGCGCTGGCCATCGGAGGATGAGGTCGTGCCGTCGCCCCAGTGGGCGGCAAAGGCGTGGCGATACTGGTGGTTGACCAGCTCGGCCAAGGCCGCCGAATAGGTTTCGTCGCGGATGTGCCAGGCTTGCAGCCAGGACAGCTTGGCGTAGGTCAGGCCGGGGCTCGACTCGGCCATCTTGGTCAGCCCGAGGTTGATCGCATCACCGAGGATTGCGGACAGCAGCAACGTCCTGTCTTTGGCCTCGGCCCCGTCCTTCAAGTGGGTGAAGTGGCGGCTGAAGCCCGTCCAGTCGTCCACGTCCATCAGCAGTTCGGTGATCTTGATGCGCGGCAGTAACTGGCTGGTTTGGTCGATCAGCGCCTGCGCCCGATCCGGCACCGCCGCATCCAGCGGGGTGATTTTCAGCCCTGACTCGGTGAGGATGGCATCGGGCAGCTCGTTGTCCTTGGCCAGGCGGGTGACGGTGGCCAACTGCTCGTCCAGCAGCTGCAAACGCTCTTCCAGGTACTGGTCGCTGTTCGGGTTGATCGCCAGGGGCAGGGCCTGCTCGCGCTTGAGTGCGGCGAACTTCTCGGCCGGCAGCAGGTAGTCGTCGAAGTCGCGGAACTGCCGCGAGCCCTTGACCCAGATGTCGCCGGAGCGCAGGGCGTTCTTCAGCTCGGACAGGGCGCAGATTTCGTAGAATTTCCGGTCGAGGCCTTCCGGGGTGATCACCAGCGGCTTCCAGCGCGGCTTGATGAAGGCCGTGGGTGCATCGGCCGGCACCTTGCGCAGGTTGTCGGCGTTCATCTCACGCAGGGTCTGCACGGCTGCCAGCACGCCTTGCGCGGCCGGCCCGTGCTGTTCCCCAACTTTTCGCTCGGCGAAGAGTATGAACATGCGCCGCCGGCGACGAATCGCCAAATCTCACCGTATCTCCCGAGCGGACGATTTCGCACCGGTCTGCCCGTCGAAGGGCTTGCGATCGAACGGGGCGACCTTTTCTATGCATGTCCGCGAGCCAGCGTCTTTTATGGCACGGCGCTCGACGCCGACCTTCGGACGCGCGGCGTAAGCACGCTTGTCATGGCCGGGATAAGCACCACCGGCGTTGTTCTTTCAAGCGTCGCCTGGGCTAGTGATGCGGACTACGACGTGCGTTTGGTCCAGGACTGCTGCTACGACCCGGATCGGGATGCCCACGAAGCTCTGTTGCGTTCCGGGTTCGGCGGACGTGTACAGGTCGTGTAATTTTCGGGCCTCGCATGATCGCGGCCATAGCCGCAGGTGGATTGGTGCGAGGCAGGGCCAGTCCAAGTCAGGGTGCGGTCATCGCGGCGCCTGCAACTCTCAAAAACCCATCGCCGTAGCGGAGGTCTTGTAATCGCATGTCATTACGCACGCCCGATTTATTGTTCACAGCGATAGCACCTGCCATTTGGGGCAGCACCTACATTGTCACCACCCAATACCTGCCGAACTTCTCACCGATGACGGTCGCGATGCTGCGGGCGTTGCCGGCGGGTTTATTGCTCGTGATGATCGTCCGACAGATTCCAACGGGAATCTGGTGGATGCGCATCTTCATCCTCGGCGCACTTAATATTTCGCTATTCTGGAGCTTGTTGTTTATTTCGGTCTACCGCCTGCCGGGCGGGGTCGCGGCGACGGTAGGCGCTGTGCAGCCGCTGATGGTCGTGTTCATCTCTGCCGCTCTGCTAGGTAGCCCGATACGATTGATGGCGGTCCTGGGGGCTATTTGCGGAACTGCGGGCGTGGCGCTGTTGGTGTTGACACCAAACGCAGCGCTAGATCCTGTCGGCGTCGCAGCGGGCCTGGCGGGGGCGGTTTCCATGGCGTTCGGAACCGTGCTGACCCGCAAGTGGCAACCTCCCGTGCCTCTGCTCACCTTTACCGCCTGGCAACTGGCGGCCGGAGGACTTCTGCTCGTTCCAGTAGCTTTAGTGTTTGATCCGCCAATCCCGATGCCTACAGGAACCAATGTTCTCGGCCTGGCGTGGCTCGGCCTGATCGGAGCGGGTTTAACCTACTTCCTTTGGTTCCGGGGGATCTCGCGACTCGAACCTACAGTTGTTTCCTTACTGGGCTTTCTCAGCCCGGGGACCGCCGTGTTGCTAGGATGGTTGTTCTTGGATCAGACGCTGAGTGCGCTTCAAATCATCGGCGTCCTGCTCGTGATCGGGAGTATCTGGCTGGGCCAACGTTCCAACCG
This sequence comes from Enterobacter cloacae complex sp. 382A5, assembly GCF_050031095.1. NCBI lineage: Bacteria > Pseudomonadati > Pseudomonadota > Gammaproteobacteria > Enterobacterales > Enterobacteriaceae > Enterobacter > Enterobacter cloacae complex sp. 382A5. Next base: position 56,069 of record NZ_JBLGVK010000002.1, on the reverse strand, counting down.
CACTCCTAGGGCGCGTATAGCTTGCCGGAAGTCGCCTTGACCCGCATGGCATAGGCCTATCGTTTCCACGATCAGCGATCGGCTCGTTGCCCTGCGCCGCTCCAAAGCCCGCGACGCAGCGCCGGCAGGCAGAGCAAGTAGAGGGCAGCGCCTGCAATCCATGCCCACCCGTTCCACGTTGTTATAGAAGCCGCATAGATCGCCGTGAAGAGGAGGGGTCCGACGATCGAGGTCAGGCTGGTGAGCGCCGCCAGTGAGCCTTGCAGCTGCCCCTGACGTTCCTCATCCACCTGCCTGGACAACATTGCTTGCAGCGCCGGCATTCCGATGCCACCCGAAGCAAGCAGGACCATGATCGGGAACGCCATCCATCCCCGTGTCGCGAAGGCAAGCAGGATGTAGCCTGTGCCGTCGGCAATCATTCCGAGCATGAGTGCCCGCCTTTCGCCGAGCCGGGCGGCTACAGGGCCGGTGATCATTGCCTGGGCGAGTGAATGCAGAATGCCAAATGCGGCAAGCGAAATGCCGATCGTGGTCGCGTCCCAGTGAAAGCGATCCTCGCCGAAAATGACCCAAAGCGCGGCCGGCACCTGTCCGACAAGTTGCATGATGAAGAAGACCGCCATCAGGGCGGCGACGACGGTCATGCCCCGGGCCCACCGGAACGAAGCGAGCGGGTTGAGAGCCTCCCGGCGTAACGGCCGGCGTTCGCCTTTGTGCGACTCCGGCAAAAGGAAACAGCCCGTCAGGAAATTGAGGCCGTTCAAGGCTGCCGCGGCGAAGAACGGAGCGTGGGGGGAGAAACCGCCCATCAGCCCACCGAGCACAGGTCCCGCGACCATCCCGAACCCGAAACAGGCGCTCATGAAGCCGAAGTGCCGCGCGCGCTCATCGCCATCAGTGATATCGGCAATATAAGCGCCGGCTACCGCCCCAGTCGCCCCGGTGATGCCGGCCACGATCCGCCCGATATAGAGAACCCAAAGGAAAGGCGCCGTCGCCATGATGGCGTAGTCGACAGCAGCGCCGGCCAGCGAGACGAGCAAGACCGGCCGCCGCCCGAAACGATCCGACAGCGCGCCCAGCACAGGTGCGCAGGCAAATTGCATCAACGCATACAGCGCCAGCAGAATGCCATAGTGGGCGGTGACGTCGTTCGAGTGAACCAGATCGCGCAGGAGGCCCGGCAGCACCGGCATAATCAGGCCGATGCCGACAGCGTCGAGCGCGACAGTGCTCAGAATTACGATCAGGGGTCTGTTGGGTTTCACGTCTGGCCTCCGGACCAGCCTCCGCTGGTCCGATTGAACGCGCGGATTCTTTATCACTGATAAGTTGGTGGACATATTATGTTTATCAGTGATAAAGTGTCAAGCATGACAAAGTTGCAGCCGAATACAGTGATCCGTGCCGCCCTGGACCTGTTGAACGAGGTCGGCGTAGACGGTCTGACGACACGCAAACTGGCGGAACGGTTGGGGGTTCAGCAGCCGGCGCTTTACTGGCACTTCAGGAACAAGCGGGCGCTGCTCGACGCACTGGCCGAAGCCATGCTGGCGGAGAATCATACGCATTCGGTGCCGAGAGCCGACGACGACTGGCGCTCATTTCTGATCGGGAATGCCCGCAGCTTCAGGCAGGCGCTGCTCGCCTACCGCGATGGCGCGCGCATCCATGCCGGCACGCGACCGGGCGCACCGCAGATGGAAACGGCCGACGCGCAGCTTCGCTTCCTCTGCGAGGCGGGTTTTTCGGCCGGGGACGCCGTCAATGCGCTGATGACAATCAGCTACTTCACTGTTGGGGCCGTGCTTGAGGAGCAGGCCGGCGACAGCGATGCCGGCGAGCGCGGCGGCACCGTTGAACAGGCTCCGCTCTCGCCGCTGTTGCGGGCCGCGATAGACGCCTTCGACGAAGCCGGTCCGGACGCAGCGTTCGAGCAGGGACTCGCGGTGATTGTCGATGGATTGGCGAAAAGGAGGCTCGTTGTCAGGAACGTTGAAGGACCGAGAAAGGGTGACGATTGATCAGGACCGCTGCCGGAGCGCAACCCACTCACTACAGCAGAGCCATGTAGAGGGGTCTGACGCTCAGTGGAACGAAAACTCACGTTAAGCAACGTTTTCTGCCTCTGACGCCTCTTTTAATGGTCTCAGATGTCCTTTGGTCACCAGTTCTGCCAGCGTGAAGGAATAATGGCCGAGCATATTGATATGTCCGTGGCAAAGCGGGGAGAGGCGTGCGATATCTTCATCATTCAGTGTTTCACCCTGCGCCCGGAGATGATCCAGGGCTGCCTGCATATAAATAGTGTTCCATAACACGACGGCGTTAGTGACCAGCCCCAGTGTGCCCAGTTGATCTTCCTGACCGTCGGTATATCGTTTTCTTATCTCACCTTTTTGACCGTGACAGATGGCTCTGGCAACGGCATGGCGACTTTCTCCCCGATTAAGCTGGGTCAGAATGCGCCGGCGGTAATCTTCATCATCAATATAATTAAGCAGATACAGCGTTTTGTTGATGCGCCCCACTTCAATGATTGCCTGAGTCAGTCCGGAAGGACGTTCACTTTTCAGCAATGAACGGACCAGCACTGAAACCTGTACTTTGCCCAGCTTCAGGGAGCCAGCGGTCCGGATCATTTCGTCCCACTGAAGGACTATTTTTCGGGGATCTGATTGCCCTCTGGCAATATCATTCAGCACGCCATAGTCGGCATCATGGTCCATTCGCCAGAAAACCGAAGCACCGGCATCAGCCAGGCGTGGAGAAAACTGGTATCCCAGCAGCCAGAAAAGGCCAAAGACAAGTTCGCTGGCACCTGCTGTATCGGTCATAATTTCGGTTGGATTCAGCCCGGTCTCCTGTTCCAGAAGACCTTCCAGCACAAAGATAGAGTCCCTCAGCGTCCCCGGTATAACGATGCCATGAAAGCCGGAATACTGATCGGACACAAAGTTGTACCAGGTGATCCCTCTGTTATTACCAAAGTATTTGCGGTTCGGTCCGGCATTGATTGTTCTGACTGGCGTAACAAAGCGCATTCCATCTGCAGATGCCACTTCTCCTCCACCCCATATCTGTGCCAGTGGCAGCGTTGCCTGAAAATCAACCAGTCTGGCATTAGCGCTGGTGATAGTTTCAGCCCGCAGATAGTTCGCTTTTGTCCAGTTCAGCCGGTGTCGGGTCAGTGCAGGAACATTTGATCTGATCAGTGGTTCCAGACCGATATTGCAGGCTTCAGCCATCAGCACGGCGCTGATGCTGACGGGCAGATCATCAACTCTGGCACTGGCTTCACTAGCATGGAAAAACTCATCAGCAAATCCGGTATGGGCGTTAATTTCGAGCAGCAACTCCGTTAAATCCACCGGAGGGAGTAGATCACTGATCATTTTGCTCAGTCGTTTCAGACTGTCCGGCTCATCAAGACTGGCGAGGGGAGAAATTGTCAACCGGGGCTTCGGGCCAGAAACATCGAGTTCGACAGCCTCATTTTCGCAAAGACGTGCAGCAACCTGTCTGTAACGACTATCAAGCTGATGACCCAGAGATTTTATTGCTTCCTGCGGGTCTGTCGGGTGCCCCAAAGAACGATAAACCTTAATCCGGTTTGCCTGCCAGTCAGCACCCTGTAGTAATCTTGCACGAGGATCTCCCCACCGGTTACTGCCGGTAACGTAGACATCCCTCCGCCTCAGACTATCCTGCAGTTTACTGAGAAAGCAGAGCGTGTATCCCCTGCGGGTGATATGTTTTTCCTTGTTAATCACCAGCCGTTTCCATGACCGACTGATAATTTCCGTTGGTGCGTCGTCAAAAAACTGCCGCCGTGAGCTGAACTCCCGGCTGAGGTAGTCACAGGCATTCAGAGTGGTAACCCCGGCAGGTGCGGATGAAAATTTAACGGTATTCAGCAGATGGGGCAGGAAACGACGAACGCGCCCGTACTGCTCCACCATTTCTTCATGAAAATTATCGTCTGAGGGCCGGGCAATTTCACGGACAAGCGTGATGATTTCAGCCAGCTTTTGCCTTGGGATGTAGCTGAACACCTCAGCACGAATCGATTCGTCCGGTGTTTCTTCTTTCAGCAGGTACGAACATGCGCTGGCGAGCGCCAATGCAGATTTATCCAGATCCTTCAGCGAGCGGAGCCGTTTTTTCTGCCCAATCTTTCTGGCGTCACGGATGATAACGGCCAGCATGGCGTCCAGAACGTCCAATGCATCATCCAGCGCCAGCGTTTCCCATGCAAGGACAAAGGCAACCAGAACCGCCATCCTTTTCTGCGGTGACATCCTGGCAATATTGAACACCGAAGTCATACCAGCATAACGTGCGAGATTTTTCAGGCGCACAGCCGGGAGTGTACTCAGGTTTTCAGCATGCAGGCCAAAATCGTTCAGAGTTTTCCAGCGTTCAATTGCTTCATTAAACGCCGGACCACTGATGGTCACAGGGCCCTTTTTCAGTGATTCCAGTAAAGACAGGCGGCTGCAATCAGTTGGCCCCAGCAGCATCTCCAGCTGTGAACGCTGTTCGGCTGACGGTATCAGTGCCAGTTTGTTCCACAGGCGCAACGTCGCCTTTTCCCTTACCTCTGAAATCAACCGGGTCAGCGTAGTGGCTCCGGGGAGAATAATACGATGTTGCATAAGCCACCCTGTCGCCAGATCGAAAAGCAGGCCAGGACGTTCGTTGCTTATCCAGCTCCGGGTATATAAAAGACGGGTAAGGCGAAATGTCCAGGGCCAGGCAAATTCACGATACTGATAGTGCTGACGTATCAGCGCTGCATGCTCACGGCGGGTATTTTCCCTCTGACCGTATTCTGCAAGAACGGTGATATCACGAATCCCGAGCTGTCTGGCGGTAAAATGCCGGACGCCGGAAGGAATATGACCTGGGACCTACGTGCGCCCGCACCGACACCCTCACACCTTCGAGCTACTGTTGCCATTAAGGGGTCGTTTCGTGGTGCTGAATTTTGACGATCGGGGTACCGTCACCCATCGGGCGATATTGGGGGAAACCTGTACGGTGCTGGAGATGGCCGCAGGAACCTGGCATGCCGTGCTGTCGCTGGATACCGGTGGCATAATTTTTGAAGTAAAACACGGTGGCTATCAACCCGTGGCTGCCGATGACTATGCGCACTGGGCTCCAGCGGAAGGAGAACCAGGAACCACGGAGCTTATGGCCTGGTATGCGCAAGCGCAGGTGGGCGACAGCACTTTTGCCGTCTAAGGCGATAAACAAAAACGGAATGAGTTTCCCCATTCCGTTTCCGCTATTACAAACCGTCGGTGACGATTTTAGCCGCCGACGCTAATACATCGCGACGGCTTTCTGCCTTAGGTTGAGGCTGGGTGAAGTAAGTGACCAGAATCAGCGGCGCACGATCTTTTGGCCAGATCACCGCGATATCGTTGGTGGTGCCATAGCCACCGCTGCCGGTTTTATCCCCCACAACCCAGGAAGCAGGCAGTCCAGCCTGAATGCTCGCTGCACCGGTGGTATTGCCTTTCATCCATGTCACCAGCTGCGCCCGTTGGCTGTCGCCCAATGCTTTACCCAGCGTCAGATTCCGCAGAGTTTGCGCCATTGCCCGAGGTGAAGTGGTATCACGCGGATCGCCCGGAATGGCGGTGTTTAACGTCGGCTCGGTACGGTCGAGACGGAACGTTTCGTCTCCCAGCTGTCGGGCGAACGCGGTGACGCTAGCCGGGCCGCCAACGTGAGCAATCAGCTTATTCATCGCCACGTTATCGCTGTACTGTAGCGCGGCCGCGCTAAGCTCAGCCAGTGACATCGTCCCATTGACGTGCTTTTCCGCAATCGGATTATAGTTAACAAGGTCAGATTTTTTGATCTCAACTCGCTGATTTAACAGATTCGGTTCGCTTTCACTTTTCTTCAGCACCGCGGCCGCGGCCATCACTTTACTGGTGCTGCACATCGCAAAGCGCTCATCAGCACGATAAAGTATTTGCGAATTATCTGCTGTGTTAATCAATGCCACACCCAGTCTGCCTCCCGACTGCCGCTCTAATTCGGCAAGTTTTTGCTGTACGTCCGCCGTTTGCGCATACAGCGGCACACTTCCTAACAACAGCGTGACGGTTGCCGTCGCCATCAGCGTGAACTGGCGCAGTGATTTTTTAACCATGGGATTCCTTATTCTGGAAGATACGAAATAACAACAACATGAATAGTCCCTAAATTCCACGTGTGTTTTTTATTAGCTTCAAAAATCACTATTTCACGAAGAATTTAGACTGCTTCTCACACATTGTAACATTATTTACAACCACCTTTCAATCATTTTTGATAAATCATTGATTTCATCTTTGCTGCAATGATACTTAATAAACTCTGCAAGTTATCCACAGAGCAACACTCAATTTTATTGATGATATTCTTATTATACCAGACATTTTTCATACACTCCCTTGTACGGATAGTTTTCCGACAACTTCATGATTACATATCTTGCGGTTTTGATTATTTTTGCTGCAAGAAATACATACTTCAAACGAAAGGTCTTTATTTGCTGTCTGTATTCTGAAGAGTCCAAGGAATCAAACTTGAACAACAAAAATAGGTTATATGAAAGCATCATCATTTGAAACACGGCTTCATTCGCCCAAAATGACTTTAGCAAGAGATGACCCACCGCCATGTCGTATTTGGCTTCTTTGATATAGTTTTCAGCATTACCACGCTTTTCATAGTATATAACTACTTTTTCAGAAAGCAAGGTAGTATTTGTTACAAAGAAAAAGTAGTCGTATTCGGAACCTTCTAAAAGTGATAATTGTGCTCTTTCTTTTTCTGGTTTCAGTACGCGAGATACGACAAATCTTCTGTCTTTTTCCCATTTAACTAATTTTGTATACAGTTCTGTAGTTTCTCTACCTTCTTCTCCTTTAACGAATACAATTGATGAATTCGTTGCTTGTGAGGTGAGTGTAGAATAACTTTTGGCTTTAATTAAATATTTGCATCCAAGAGATTCTATCGTTTCGATAATTTTTTCATCAAAGTAGCCACTATCCATTCGAAATAAAATTTCTAAATCGTCTGATTTGATGTTAGCAACAATTTCTTTGATCATTTCCGCAGCACCGTTTGCAGTGTAAGTATTGCCACTTCTTACAAATCCGGTAACATATGCTTTTAATTCGTCGCAAAATGCAAATTGGATATTGTAGCATCGGTTTCCCAGTTTCTTAGGATTATATCCTTTTGACGCACCTTCTTGATGACCTTCTACGTTAATTACACTACTATCAATATCAATCGTAATGGATGTCAATTTACTTTTAGTGAGCAGTTTTTTAAAGACTTTAAAATTAATGTCTCTAAACATTTGGGTTGTCTTGAAGTTGAAGTTTCCTAGAAACCGTGACACTGTTTCAGGTTCTTTTACGGAAATATCAAACTCGTTGACGAGGGGATCATTTTGAAGTAGCTTTAGACGTTCTAACTTATCAATGCCAATGAAGTGACCGCAGAGCATGGTCTTTATATGATTCATCTTGATTTTATTTGTTGAGTCATTATCAAATACGAGGTCATTTTCAATAAAATCAAAAATCCCATTGCTTTTTGCATTCTCAAGGAGCAGAAAAAGACCTGCATTTGATGTTAGATTCTTAGCTTTGAAATCAATTTTATTAATCATAATTAGAACCCCTTTTTACTACTTTTCTTACTATTATTTTACCATATATCGAGTCATAAAAGCTGATAATTTAACATATTTTTGAGCACTTTTCTTTCACCCAATGGGTGAAAGCTGAATTTCGAAGGAATGCATATTTATCAAGGCTTTGATTATGCTTTTTGAAGTACTGACGTAGAATCTAGGTATGATTCATATCGGTGAGGAAGGTGCCCAGAAAACGGACACATCCAATTTGCAGGGCAATGCCCAGACGGTTGTGATCACCTCTGCTTTTTCCGATAAATTCCTTGTCTGCTTCATCAAGGTGAAAATATCGTGCCAGCTGAAGCTCATCCGGTTCACCGGTGAATCTGCCATAGCTTTCAGTCTGCTCAGTGGTCAGAAAGTCAACGGGCATATCGGCCTCCCTGCCTGACGGGCATTTAGTAACATTTTTCCAACCGTACGAAATGTTATAAATTATCGGACATCGTAAAACTGTTACATTAATATGTCTATTAAATCGTAAATTTGTAATAATAGACATGAGTTGTCCGATATTCGATTTAAGGTACATTTTTATGCGACTTTTTGGTTACGCTCGGGTCTCAACCAGTCAGCAGTCTCTTGATCTTCAGGTCAGAGCACTCAAAGACGCAGGTGTGAAAGCAAACCGTATATTTACCGATAAGGCATCCGGCAGTTCAACAGACCGGGAAGGGCTGGATTTGCTGAGGATGAAGGTGGAGGAAGGTGATGTCATTCTGGTTAAGAAGCTCGACCGTCTTGGCCGCGACACTGCCGATATGATCCAACTGATAAAGGAATTTGACGCTCAGGGCGTGGCAGTCCGGTTCATTGATGACGGGATCAGTACCGACGGTGATATGGGGCAAATGGTGGTCACCATCCTGTCGGCTGTGGCACAGGCTGAACGCCGGAGGATCCTAGAACGCACGAATGAGGGCCGACAGGAAGCAAAGCTGAAAGGAATCAAATTTGGCCGCAGGCGTACCGTGGACAGGAACGTCGTGCTGACGCTTCATCAGAAGGGCACTGGTGCAACGGAAATTGCTCATCAGCTCAGTATTGCCCGCTCCACGGTTTATAAAATTCTTGAAGACGAAAGGGCCTCGTGATACGCCTATTTTTATAGGTTAATGTCATGATAATAATGGTTTCTTAGACGTCAGGTGGCACTTTTCGGGGAAATGTGCGCGGAACCCCTATTTGTTTATTTTTCTAAATACATTCAAATATGTATCCGCTCATGAGACAATAACCCTGGTAAATGCTTCAATAATATTGAAAAAGGAAGAGTATGAGTATTCAACATTTTCGTGTCGCCCTTATTCCCTTTTTTGCGGCATTTTGCCTTCCTGTTTTTGCTCACCCAGAAACGCTGGTGAAAGTAAAAGATGCTGAAGATCAGTTGGGTGCACGAGTGGGTTACATCGAACTGGATCTCAACAGCGGTAAGATCCTTGAGAGTTTTCGCCCCGAAGAACGTTTTCCAATGATGAGCACTTTTAAAGTTCTGCTATGTGGTGCGGTATTATCCCGTGTTGACGCCGGGCAAGAGCAACTCGGTCGCCGCATACACTATTCTCAGAATGACTTGGTTGAGTACTCACCAGTCACAGAAAAGCATCTTACGGATGGCATGACAGTAAGAGAATTATGCAGTGCTGCCATAACCATGAGTGATAACACTGCTGCCAACTTACTTCTGACAACGATCGGAGGACCGAAGGAGCTAACCGCTTTTTTGCACAACATGGGGGATCATGTAACTCGCCTTGATCGTTGGGAACCGGAGCTGAATGAAGCCATACCAAACGACGAGCGTGACACCACGATGCCTGCAGCAATGGCAACAACGTTGCGCAAACTATTAACTGGCGAACTACTTACTCTAGCTTCCCGGCAACAATTAATAGACTGGATGGAGGCGGATAAAGTTGCAGGACCACTTCTGCGCTCGGCCCTTCCGGCTGGCTGGTTTATTGCTGATAAATCTGGAGCCGGTGAGCGTGGGTCTCGCGGTATCATTGCAGCACTGGGGCCAGATGGTAAGCCCTCCCGTATCGTAGTTATCTACACGACGGGGAGTCAGGCAACTATGGATGAACGAAATAGACAGATCGCTGAGATAGGTGCCTCACTGATTAAGCATTGGTAACTGTCAGACCAAGTTTACTCATATATACTTTAGATTTGAAATGTAAGGCCTTTGAATAAGACAAAAGGCTGCCTCATCGCTAACTTTGCAACAGTGCCTCTCGATAGGTATAGTGTTTTGCAGTTTAGAGGAGATATCGCGATGCATACGCGGAAGGCAATAACGGAGGCAATTCGAAAACTCGGAGTCCAAACCGGTGACCTGTTGATGGTGCATGCCTCACTTAAAGCGATTGGTCCGGTCGAAGGAGGAGCGGAGACGGTCGTTGCCGCGTTACGCTCCGCGGTTGGGCCGACTGGCACTGTGATGGGATACGCGTCGTGGGACCGATCACCCTACGAGGAGACTCTGAATGGCGCTCGGTTGGATGACAAAGCCCGCCGTACCTGGCCGCCGTTCGATCCCGCAACGGCCGGGACTTACCGTGGGTTCGGCCTGCTGAATCAATTTCTGGTTCAAGCCCCCGGCGCGCGGCGCAGCGCGCACCCCGATGCATCGATGGTCGCGGTTGGTCCGCTAGCTGAAACGCTGACGGAGCCTCACGAACTCGGTCACGCCTTGGGGGAAGGGTCGCCCGTCGAGCGGTTCGTCCGCCTTGGCGGGAAGGCCCTGCTGTTGGGTGCGCCGCTAAACTCCGTTACCGCATTGCACTACGCCGAGGCGGTTGCGGATATCCCCAACAAACGATGGGTGACGTATGAGATGCCGATGCTTGGAAGAAACGGTGAAGTCGCCTGGAAAACGGCATCAGAATACGATTCAAACGGCATTCTCGATTGCTTTGCTATCGAAGGAAAGCCGGATGCGGTCGAAACTATAGCAAATGCTTACGTGAAGCTCGGTCGCCATCGAGAAGGTGTCGTGGGCTTTGCTCAGTGCTACCTGTTCGACGCGCAGGACATCGTGACGTTCGGCGTCACCTATCTTGAGAAGCACTTCGGAGCCACTCCGATCGTGCCAGCACACGAAGCCGCCCAGCGCTCTTGCGAGCCTTCCGGTTAGAGGCCGTCGACAATGATAATCTGGATCAACGGACCTTTCGGCGCCGGAAAGACGACTCTCGCTGAGCGGCTGCGCGATCGGCGTCCGAAATCGCTGATCTTTGACCCTGAGGAAATCGGGTTCGTGGTGAAAGAAACGGTCCCCATACCAGCGAGCGGAGACTATCAGGATCTCCCCTTGTGGAGGGGACTTACGATCGCTGCGGTCAGCGAGATTCGCAGGAATTACTCGCAGGACATCATCATCCCAATGACGCTCGTGCACCCGGACTATCAGAGGTGGCTCGGGAAATCTGCACAGCGGTGATAAGTGGAATTTCTGCCTGACTTCGGCTTAGATGCCGGGAACAGGAGATACCATGACAAGACGACCGCGCCGGAACCACAGCCCGGCTTTCAAGGCAAAAGTGGCGCTCGCCGCGATCCGAGGTGAGCAGACGCTGGTGGAATTGTCCCAGCAGTTCGACGTGCATGCCAACCAGATCAAACAGTGGAAAGACCAGCTCCTTGATGGGGCGACAGGCGTTTTCGGCGATGAAGCGAAGGCGGAACCGGCAGGTCCAACCGTCGATGTCAAAACGCTGCACGCCAAAATAGGCGAACTGACATTGGAGAATGATTTTTTAGCCGGAGCGCTCGGCAAAGGGCACTGTTGCAAATAGTCGGTGGTGATAAACTTATCATCCCCTTTTGCTGATGGAGCTGCACATGAACCCATTCAAAGGCCGGCATTTTCAGCGTGACATCATTCTGTGGGCCGTACGCTGGTACTGCAAATACGGCATCAGTTACCGTGAGCTGCAGGAGATGCTGGCTGAACGCGGAGTGAATGTCGATCACTCCACGATTTACCGCTGGGTTCAGCGTTATGCGCCTGAAATGGAAAAACGGCTGCGCTGGTACTGGCGTAACCCTTCCGATCTTTGCCCGTGGCACATGGATGAAACCTACGTGAAGGTCAATGGCCGCTGGGCGTATCTGTACCGGGCCGTCGACAGCCGGGGCCGCACTGTCGATTTTTATCTCTCCTCCCGTCGTAACAGCAAAGCTGCATACCGGTTTCTGGGTAAAATCCTCAACAACGTGAAGAAGTGGCAGATCCCGCGATTCATCAACACGGATAAAGCGCCCGCCTATGGTCGCGCGCTTGCTCTGCTCAAACGCGAAGGCCGGTGCCCGTCTGACGTTGAACACCGACAGATTAAGTACCGGAACAACGTGATTGAATGCGATCATGGCAAACTGAAACGGATAATCGGCGCCACGCTGGGATTTAAATCCATGAAGACGGCTTACGCCACCATCAAAGGTATTGAGGTGATGCGTGCACTACGCAAAGGCCAGGCCTCAGCATTTTATTATGGTGATCCCCTGGGCGAAATGCGCCTGGTAAGCAGAGTTTTTGAAATGTAAGGCCTTTGAATAAGACAAAAGGCTGCCTCATCGCTAACTTTGCAACAGTGCCCTTCACCTGCCGGTGGGCCGTCTCCCGGTCCAGCTTTCCTTCGCGCTTCAATTCGGTGATCGCTGCACCATAGCTCGGCGCTTTGTCGGTATTGAGCGTGGCAGGCTTTTCCCAGTGCTTCAGGCCTCGCAGGGCCTTGCCCAGGAACCGCTTCGCTGCCTTGGCGCTGCGGGTCGGCGACAGGTAGAAATCGATCGTGTCGCCCCGCTTGTCGACTGCCCGGTACAGGTAGGTCCACTTGCCCCGCACCTTGACGTAGGTTTCATCCAGGCGCCAGCTCGGATCAAAGCCACGCCGCCAGAACCAGCGCAGCCGCTTCTCCATCTCCGGGGCGTAGCACTGGACCCAGCGATAGATCGTCGTATGGTCGACCGAAATGCCGCGTTCCGCCAGCATTTCCTCAAGGTCGCGATAGCTGATCGGATAGCGACAATACCAGCGCACCGCCCACAGGATCACATCACCCTGGAAATGGCGCCACTTGAAATCCGTCATCGTTCCGTCCGTCCAATCTCCGCCAAGCATGCTCAAGCTTCACGATTTTTGCAACAGAGCCCACACGAGTATTGAGCATAGTCGAGATTGGTGCAGATCACTTCTGATATTGAACTGTCAGGAGCTGGCTGCACAACAGCCATTACGCCCAATCAACTGGTGCAGTCGTCTTCTGAAAATGACATTTGGTATCTCTCATAAACGGATGTTTTTGAGAGAACTATCTTCGGCCTTCACACGCACGAAAGGCGGCGAAGCTCCGCCGTTAATCCGTCCGCCGGAGATCTCGCCCAGGCAGGCTGAAGGCCGAGCAAGCCTGACAGGCCCGAAAAGCCCGGCACGGGCGTCGGCGGCGATGACGGCGGCGGCATTATCCAGGGTTGATGATGGAAGTGGAGGATATCGACAACCTCTCGCGCAACCAAGACATCGCGGTCGGACTGCAAGTGATCTTGAAGCCACGGGCCCGTCCCACCCCGACATGGACCTCGATGCCCGAACGGACGTTAGATTTCGAGTTCTAGGCGTTCTGCGATGAAGGTTGGATCCCAGCCGGGATTGAAAGTGTCGACGTGGGTGAATCCGAGCCGCTCGTATAGGCCACGCAGGTTCGGGTGGCAGTCGAGCCGCAGCTTGGCGCACCCCTGCGTTCGCGCGGCATGGCGGCAAGCCTCGATCAGCGCGGAGCTGACACCCCGGCCCGCATGTGTCCGTCGCACCGCGAGCTTGTGCAGATATGCGGCCTCCCCCTTGAGGGCGTCGGGCCAGAACTCGGGATCCTCGGCCGACAAGGTGCAACAGCCGACGATGCCGTCGCTGCAACTCGCGACTAGGAGCTCGGATCTCAGGACGAAGGTCTCCGCGAATGTCCGGTCGATCCGCGCGACGTCCCAGGCGGGCGTTCCCTTGGCGGACATCCACGCCGCAGCGTCGTGCATCAGCCGCACAACCTCGTCGATATCACCCGAGCAGGCGACCCGAACGTTCGGAGGCTCCTCGCTGTCCATTCGCTCCCCTGGCGCGGTATGAACCGCCGCCTCATAGTGCAGTTTGATCCTGACGAGCCCAGCATGTCTGCGCCCACCTTCGCGGAACCTGACCAGGGTCCGCTAGCGGGCGGCCGGAAGGTGAATGCTAGGCATGATCTAACCCTCGGTCTCTGGCGTCGCGACTGCGAAATTTCGCGAGGGTTTCCGAGAAGGTGATTGCGCTTCGCAGATCTCCAGGCGCGTGGGTGCGGACGTAGTCAGCGCCATTGCCGATCGCGTGAAGTTCCGCCGCAAGGCTCGCTGGACCCAGATCCTTTACAGGAAGGCCAACGGTGGCGCCCAAGAAGGATTTCCGCGACACCGAGACCAATAGCGGAAGCCCCAACGCCGACTTCAGCTTTTGAAGGTTCGACAGCACGTGCAGCGATGTTTCCGGTGCGGGGCTCAAGAAAAATCCCATCCCCGGATCGAGGATGAGCCGGTCGGCAGCGACCCCGCTCCGTCGCAAGGCGGAAACCCGCGCCTCGAAGAACCGCACAATCTCGTCGAGCGCGTCTTCGGGTCGAAGGTGACCGGTGCGGGTGGCGATGCCATCCCGCTGCGCTGAGTGCATAACCACCAGCCTGCAGTCCGCCTCAGCAATATCGGGATAGAGCGCAGGGTCAGGAAATCCTTGGATATCGTTCAGGTAGCCCACGCCGCGCTTGAGCGCATAGCGCTGGGTTTCCGGTTGGAAGCTGTCGATTGAAACACGGTGCATCTGATCGGACAGGGCGTCTAAGAGCGGCGCAATACGTCTGATCTCATCGGCCGGCGATACAGGCCTCGCGTCCGGATGGCTGGCGGCCGGTCCGACATCCACGACGTCTGATCCGACTCGCAGCATTTCGATCGCCGCGGTGACAGCGCCGGCGGGGTCTAGCCGCCGGCTCTCATCGAAGAAGGAGTCCTCGGTGAGATTCAGAATGCCGAACACCGTCACCATGGCGTCGGCCTCCGCAGCGACTTCCACGATGGGGATCGGGCGAGCAAAAAGGCAGCAATTATGAGCCCCATACCTACAAAGCCCCACGCATCAAGCTTTTGCCCATGAAGCAACCAGGCAATGGCTGTAATTATGACGACGCCGAGTCCCGACCAGACTGCATAAGCAACACCGACAGGGATGGATTTCAGAACCAGAGAAAGAAAATAAAATGCGATGCCATAACCGATTATGACAACGGCGGAAGGGGCAAGCTTAGTAAAGCCCTCGCTAGATTTTAATGCGGATGTTGCGATTACTTCGCCAACTATTGCGATAACAAGAAAAAGCCAGCCTTTCATGATATATCTCCCAATTTGTGTAGGGCTTATTATGCACGCTTAAAAATAATAAAAGCAGACTTGACCTGATAGTTTGGCTGTGAGCAATTATGTGCTTAGTGCATCTAACGCTTGAGTTAAGCCGCGCCGCGAAGCGGCGTCGGCTTGAACGAATTGTTAGACATTATTTGCCGACTACCTTGGTGATCTCGCCTTTCACGTAGTGAACAAATTCTTCCAACTGATCTGCGCGGGAGGCCAAGCGATCTTCTTCTTGTCCAAGATAAGCCTGTCTAGCTTCAAGTATGACGGGCTGATACTGGGCCGGCAGGCGCTCCATTGCCCAGTCGGCAGCGACATCCTTCGGCGCGATTTTGCCGGTTACTGCGCTGTACCAAATGCGGGACAACGTAAGCACTACATTTCGCTCATCGCCAGCCCAGTCGGGCGGCGAGTTCCATAGCGTTAAGGTTTCATTTAGCGCCTCAAATAGATCCTGTTCAGGAACCGGATCAAAGAGTTCCTCCGCCGCTGGACCTACCAAGGCAACGCTATGTTCTCTTGCTTTTGTCAGCAAGATAGCCAGATCAATGTCGATCGTGGCTGGCTCGAAGATACCTGCAAGAATGTCATTGCGCTGCCATTCTCCAAATTGCAGTTCGCGCTTAGCTGGATAACGCCACGGAATGATGTCGTCGTGCACAACAATGGTGACTTCTACAGCGCGGAGAATCTCGCTCTCTCCAGGGGAAGCCGAAGTTTCCAAAAGGTCGTTGATCAAAGCTCGCCGCGTTGTTTCATCAAGCCTTACGGTCACCGTAACCAGCAAATCAATATCACTGTGTGGCTTCAGGCCGCCATCCACTGCGGAGCCGTACAAATGTACGGCCAGCAACGTCGGTTCGAGATGGCGCTCGATGACGCCAACTACCTCTGATAGTTGAGTCGATACTTCGGCGATCACCGCTTCCCTCATGATGTTTAACGCCTGGCACAGCTGCCGACAAAATTGGCGCTTGTTTTGCCGGCTTTTTGGCAAAACAAGTGACACTTTTGGCGGTCAGTTGCTGCCACTTGTTAACCCTTTTGCCAGATTTGGTAACTATAATTTATGTTAGACACGAAGTCTTGGCTAAAAACTGGCCTAAAACTACTGGGGATTTCTGGAAAATAGACATCACCTTCTGGCTCAATGTCGATTGTTGAAATATGTAAAGTATCAACTTTATCGATCAGGCTTTTGTATATTTCACCACCACCAGACACAATCACATGATCCGTTATCGTCTTCAGATGATTTAGCGCTTCATCGATAGATGGAAATACCAATACATTCTCATCACTGGAAGTGAAGCTTGAACGAGTTACAACGGCATATTTTCGGTTGGGTAAAGCCCCCATTGACTCGAAAGTCTTTCGGCCTACCAAAAGCCACTGATTATAGGTAATCGCTTTGAAGAGTAATTGTTCCCCTTTGGCACTCCATGGAATATCTGGGCCATTTCCGATAACTCCATTCTTCGAAATTGCTGCCATTAGTGATAGTTTCACGATACTTCCTTAGGGGTTAACTTTGTTTTAGGGCGACTGCCCTGCTGCGTAACATCGTTGCTGCTCCATAACATCAAACATCGACCCACGGCGTAACGCGCTTGCTGCTTGGATGCCCGAGGCATAGACTGTACAAAAAAACAGTCATAACAAGCCATGAAAACCGCCACTGCGCCGTTACCACCGCTGCGTTCGGTCAAGGTTCTGGACCAGTTGCGTGAGCGCATACGCTACTTGCATTACAGTTTACGAACCGAACAGGCTTATGTCCACTGGGTTCGTGCCTTCATCCGTTTCCACGGTGTGCGTCACCCGGCAACCTTGGGCAGCAGCGAAGTCGAGGCATTTCTGTCCTGGCTGGCGAACGAGCGCAAGGTTTCGGTCTCCACGCATCGTCAGGCATTGGCGGCCTTGCTGTTCTTCTACGGCAAGGTGCTGTGCACGGATCTGCCCTGGCTTCAGGAGATCGGAAGACCTCGGCCGTCGCGGCGCTTGCCGGTGGTGCTGACCCCGGATGAAGTGGTTCGCATCCTCGGTTTTCTGGAAGGCGAGCATCGTTTGTTCGCCCAGCTTCTGTATGGAACGGGCATGCGGATCAGTGAGGGTTTGCAACTGCGGGTCAAGGATCTGGATTTCGATCACGGCACGATCATCGTGCGGGAGGGCAAGGGCTCCAAGGATCGGGCCTTGATGTTACCCGAGAGCTTGGCACCCAGCCTGCGCGAGCAGCTGTCGCGTGCACGGGCATGGTGGCTGAAGGACCAGGCCGAGGGCCGCAGCGGCGTTGCGCTTCCCGACGCCCTTGAGCGGAAGTATCCGCGCGCCGGGCATTCCTGGCCGTGGTTCTGGGTTTTTGCGCAGCACACGCATTCGACCGATCCACGGAGCGGTGTCGTGCGTCGCCATCACATGTATGACCAGACCTTTCAGCGCGCCTTCAAACGTGCCGTAGAACAAGCAGGCATCACGAAGCCCGCCACACCGCACACCCTCCGCCACTCGTTCGCGACGGCCTTGCTCCGCAGCGGTTACGACATTCGAACCGTGCAGGATCTGCTCGGCCATTCCGACGTCTCTACGACGATGATTTACACGCATGTGCTGAAAGTTGGCGGTGCCGGAGTGCGCTCACCGCTTGATGCGCTGCCGCCCCTCACTAGTGAGAGGTAGGGCAGCGCAAGTCAATCCTGGCGGATTCACTACCCCTGCGCGAAGGCCATCGGTGCCGCATCGAACGGCCGGTTGCGGAAAGTCCTCCCTGCGTCCGCTGATGGCCGGCAGCAGCCCGTCGTTGCCTGATGGATCCAACCCCTCCGCTGCTATAGTGCAGTCGGCTTCTGACGTTCAGTGCAGCCGTCTTCTGAAAACGACAGGCGCGGCACGGGAATCAAGGCATTGCGATTCTCGAAAATAGTTCTTGAAATTCTATTCTTGATTGCACATCATCTCAACGAGTTTCGATAAGAAAGGATGCGCATGCGACCGTCTGTTGTGCTTGACATGAAGCGAAGCGCAGTGCGTGAAGCGGTAGGCCGCTTTCGCGCCGCGAACCCGCGCGTCTTCGGCTCGGTGCTGCATGGCACCGACCGGGATGGCAGCGACCTCGACCTGTTGGTCGATGCGCTGCCCGGTGCCACGTTGTTGGACTTGGGCGATTTGGAAGAAGAACTGAAATCGCTGCTCGGCGTTGACGTCGATCTGCTGACTCCCGGCGACCTGCCGCCGAAGTTCCGGGCCAAGGTGCTCGCGGAGGCGCAACCGATATGAGCGAGAACCGCCTGCCCGATTACCTCGACCACATTCAGCAGGCCGCAACCGATGCGCGCAGCTTCGTGGAAGGGATGGCCAAGGACGACTTCTTGGCCGACAAGCGCACCCAGCAGGCCGTCATCATGAGCCTGATCGTCATCGGCGAGGCGGCCACAAAGGTGATGGATGGCTACGTCGAGTTCACCCAGGCGCATGCCGACGTGCCGTGGCGCAGCATGCGCAATATGCGTAATCGCATGGCTCACGGCTATTTCGACATCAACCTCGATGTGGTGTGGGAGACGGTACAGGAATGGCTGCCGGCGTTGCTCCAGCAATTGCCCGCCGTGCGTCAGGATGCCGACGATGAAGACCGTAACGACAACTGTGAAAGAGGGATCTCCGATGACTGTTGAATCGAGAATATTTTCTGTAGCCGAGTATGTTCAGCCGTCCGAAGGCGAGCCTATTCGTTCCGTTGTGCTTGAAACCCGAGACTCAATTATCGTGGTTTGGCATGTCCATCCCGGGCAGGAAATTGCGGCTCACATTCATCCTCACGGCCAAGACACGTGGACTGTTTTGTCGGGAATGGCTGATTACTTTCAGGGCAATGGGATTGTTCGTGCCCTCAGGGAAGGTGAGATAGCCGTGGCAAGACCGGGCCAAGTGCACGGGGCGCGAAATACAGGTACCGAGCCATTTGTGTTAGTCTCGGTTGTGGCATCAGCCAATGCCGGTTTCGTATTGGCTGAGCGATAGAGCCCAATCTCTGGAGTTGGTCCAATGAGCGGTCGGGGAGATAGGTAACAGACATGCAGCGGACACGGCTGCTAAACCAGGTCGCAAACCTCCTTGCGTCGCAGCGTGCCGCAAGCGACGCGATCAATCGAATGGGGTCGGCATGAGACTGAACACCATCCAGTTCCCGACCGCGTAGCCGCCTGTCCTGCCGATCAGGTCTTGACCATCGACGCCTGGGATCAGTCCTGAATGTTCTTGGAGACCACTACGTTATGAGCCGCAGCCGCCGCAAAACACCCATCGTCGGGCACACGACCTGCGGCAGCGAGCGCGAGGACAAGAAGCTCTGGCATCAGCGCTGGCGCACCCGTGAGCGCACGGCGCTGACCAGCGCGTCGCCCGAAGCCCTGAGCGCCCATCTGCCCCTGCTGGAAAACCAGGCCAGCAGCGTCTGGTCGATGGGCAAGGATGGCCGCTCCTACTGGCCCGTCAAGCGCCAGGCCGCCACGGCGGATCGCATCGCCAATCACAAGGGACGCAACCCGCAAGAACGCGCCTCCCTGAAAAAGCGCCTGCTTACACTGTGATTCCTTCAAAATATCTCAACGAAATTTCCCGACACCTGTTTAAGCTATCTTGCTGATATTTCTGTTTTTCGATTTTTGCCGGCGCGATGCCGGCGACGTTGGCCAGCTGCCCCGGGCGCGATACTGAGATCAGTTTCTTTGAACAAAAAAACCGCCTTTTGGCGGTCAGTATTCAGTAGCTGGAACGGTAGTCTCTCCCCCGATTCCAGCGGTCTTGCCAGTGTTCGAGGAATGATTCAGCGAGCTTAGGCATGTTCCAGATCACCACCGCATTCTCCGAGTTTTTCGTTTCGGCCGCTTTGGTGAAATTAAAGCTGCCAGTTTCAACGGTCACATTATCCACGATGATCACCTTGTCATGCTGGATAGGGAAATCACTGTCAGTACGCAAAGGGATGCCGCTGTTCGCTATGTAGTTCATGGCCGCAATGCTGGCGCGCCCCGTATTGCCCCTTTCATCAATTACGATTTTCACATCAACTCCCCGTTTTTTGGCTGCTACCAGTGCTTTCATAATATCCGGGGCGGTAAAAGAATAAGCCATCATCCGTATCGAGGTTTTTGCGGAGTCAATGGCGCTCAGGACGAGAACGCGGGCGCTTCCTTCAGGCGAGTAGCCAACCTGAACGGATGGTTCCACCGCAAAGGCGGGCAGGGCGGCTGTCGTAAATGCTGCGGCCAGAAGCCAGGTTGCTAAGTTTTTCATTACAGGCTCCCGTTCACACACTGCATTTTATATTCAGGGTCAAAATAAATTTCTTTGATTTTCCGCTTTTCCATATGCACCACAACGTCAATGGTGGAGTAGAGCATTCGCATAATATCGCTCATATCGAGCATACGGCCGATAGGGGTCGCCTTGATAAGCAGCCCAATACGGTTAAAGGCATCGCGCGCAGAGTTAGCGTGCGTTGACATAACACCGCCTGGATGGCCGGTATTAAGTGCTTTAAGATAATCCCACGCAGCATCATCCCTAAGCTCAGTCATGATGATACGGCCCGGTGTCAGACGCATACAGGCTCGCAGGGCATCAGTGGCGCTGACGCGGCCGATCTTTCCTGCATCGCCGTACATCATATAAACGGCTTCTACAACGTGATCGACCGTGACTTCGTGAACGTCTTCTAAAATAATTACACGCTCGTCTTTATGTAGCGATTTTAACAGCGCGCGCGTGAGTACCGTTTTCCCCGACCCGGTTTCACCGCAGATCACGATAGTGCGTTTCTTCTCAACGGCGGTTTGCAGGAATGCGGGCCATTTTTCGCTGCTGTGCAGCTCTTTAAGGAAAAAATCATCATCCGTTAGGCTTTGCTTGCTGCCGGTAATCTTCCGGCAGTCACTGAAAATCCCCTCGCTGGTCAGCTGCTCCAGATTTTTATCGGCCGCCAAATCCTTACGAAACGCTACGGCCGTTGTACCGTCAATCACCGCAGGGGGCAGACAGATAACGCCCCTGATCCCGCCAGGCAGGATCACGTCATTAATGGCCTGCATGGTCAGCTTGTTGCTGCTCACCAACGATTTAGCAAGGTTCCTAATAAAATCTGCCGTAATTGCCGCGTTCTGCACAACCCTGCGGCCGCTGAACGTATCACAGATAACTTCCTGAAAGCAGTTAATGCGAATTTCAAAAACAGTAGGATCTTCTAAATACTCGCGCAGTGGGCCAAGTTGATAGAAAGCTGCATCAGTCATGATTACTCCTGAAGAAAAGCGGGCGCTAAGCGCCCACTTTTTTAGTTGTCTGCGAGCGTATAAACGCCGCTGAAATCGAGGTCGCGGGCAACAAAAATGCTCACCGCATCACCCTGCTGATCGTAGAGGGTAGGGGGGATAGACATGTAAGAGCGAAGTGCTTCAGACGCCAGCTGCTCACCGCTGTTTTCTGTGCTGTTGTACTGAATGTTATTACTCTGCGTCTGGTTAACCAGCGCCGTTAAGGTGTCAGAGAACAACGAAATCATGATCGCACCACGCAGACGCTCCCACATATGGGTATCCACCTGGCCCGGAATCCCCGCGCTGCCGAGTGAGTTCGTTCCGGCACTGTCAATATTAACGATTGTCCCGTCCTGGTCATTGCGGATACGCTCCCAGAGAACAAACACGCGCGCCTGGCCGTCTTTGATACCACCGGTAATCTGCCCGTCAACCCATGAGCCTTTATCAATCAGCCTAACGAGTCCATCAGCTGAGTAAACGTCCTGTGAAACCCGGCAGGAAACCTGACCCGGAACAGTGGTATCCAGCTCGGTGCCGGTACCACAGGGGATCATTTTGCCTTTCGGAACAGTCAGGCTGGGATTAGCCATGACTCCAGCGCGGCTAGCCTTCAGCCTTGCAGGAGTCAGGTTTTTAGCGAGTGCTGAACTACCTTCGCTTGTTTCGTTGTCCTGGGGCTGCACTCCGGGACTATTGCTTGTAGCCGCCTGATTAGTCTGGGCCAGCTCGCCGCCCAGACGACGCTGCATAGCCAGTTCTTCAGGCGAAGGTTCTTTACGCTTATTAGAGGTACGCGCGCCGGTATTGCTGCTGCCCGCATCTGCATCTGCCTGTGCGGCAGCCTGCACAGCACGGGCATCAGTGGCGCTATTCTGCGCAGTTGCAGGTTTATTAACATCAGGATCGCTGTTAAAGCTGTAGTTTGGCAGTGTATTGGCCTGTTGCGCTTTACCACCGTCTTTATCAGCTTCAGCTTTAGCCGGGGCGCGAATTTTACCCATGACCGTAATCCCGATGAATACCAAAGCAAGCAGCGCCATCAGTATGACAAAGGCTTTCATACCAGGAGCCGAACGGCGGTTACTGCCTTTAAATCCGCCACGCTCGCTTTCAAATTCACCGTCTCCTGTGTTTTCATCGAGTTCCTGATCTACATCGACACTTTTACGGGCCATCAGTTATCCTCCCCAATTTGAACCCTGCGCACATCCGGGGAAGCCGTACCGGTTGCTACCGCACCGGCGCCCGGCGCGAAATTATTATTACGAACGCCAACGACTTTATCGCCCAGACGAATACGCCACTCTTTAGCGACGGTTTCCACCTCGATGATGTTGCGGTTCTCACCCACAACATGAGAGTTAGGCAGCGTTTCTTTGCCACTGGCCGAGATCATGTAGACCTGCGGTAACTCCGCATTGGCCGGAAACTCAAACCGGGTAAAGCGGTAGTTATCCCAGACGTGAACCGGCTGGATGCTGCGCATTTCAGGCTGTTCGCTCATTACGTACTGATAGTTCTTCGCCCCCGCAAAAGCCGTCTGCTTCAGCTTCTGCGTAATGCGTTTTTTATCAGCCGCGCTTTTGGCTTTTTCCTGCTGCTCAAACGGATATTCATAGGTCAGCTGAAGAACGGCCTGGCGCACAGCCCACGGCGTTTCAATAAAGGATTTTGATACCGTACCGTCTGCATTTTTCTTCGTTTCTTCACCGATGAAATGGAGGACGATGTTATAGGTGCGCTTATCGGTGACGATCACCAGGTTGGTATCACTCATGGCCTGTTTCGGCTTCACAAAAAAATGGTTCATTTTGTGCGCAAACGTCCAGCTTTCAGAATCGCCAAAAGCATGAGTGATATAGGTTTCGTCAGGCGCGACAACAATGTGGGTAGCCACACCGGCGATAGCGTCAATTTTGACCACATTAACAGGGTTATAAACAACGCTTTTAATGCGATAGTCATAAGGAGAATTGCGGCCAACCTCAAGCGCCATAACGTTAGTGGCCGCGCCTCCCAGGACTGACAAAACGACTGCTGAAAGAAGTAGGGGTCGGTTCCGGCTGAGGGCGAAATGACACCCTAAGCTTTCGGTTCCTTGGGCCAAAGATATTCGCCAGTCAGTAGAATGTGCGCCCAGCCCAATGGGGATATGTGGGGAAGAAATTCAGGGGGAACATCCAACCCTTCGTTCCGCCGCTCCGTGACGGCATGACCAAGATGGACGGTATTCCAGTAAATGATCACCGCAGTCAATAAATTGAGCCCAGCGATTCGGTAGTGCTGCCCCTCTGTCGTGCGATCGCGAATTTCCCCCTGCCTCCCGATACGGAGCGCATTTTTGAGCGCATGGTGGGCCTCTCCCTTGTTAAGACCGATCTGAGCACGCCGCTGCATGTCCGTATCCAGGATCCACTCAATAATGAAAAGGGTCCGTTCAATACGACCAACTTCACGAAGCGCAACTGCAAGGTTGTTTTGTCGTGGGTAAGAAGCGAGCTTGCGCAGGAGTTGGCTGGGCCTGATTTTGCCAGCGGTCATCGTCGCGGCACAACGGAAAATATCAGGCCAGTTCGCAACGATAAGATCCTCCCGGGCTTTTCCACCTACCAACTTGCGTAACTCCCTGGGGGTCGTATCGGGATTAAATACGTACAACCGCTTCGATGGCAGATCCCTGATTCGCAGAACGAGATTGTAGCCGAGCAGGCTACTGGCTCCGAACAAATGGTCGGTGAATCCTGCTGTATCGGCATACTGTTCGCGAACATGGCGACCGACCTCGTTCATCAGTAGTCCATCGAGAATATACGGTGCCTCGCTCACGGTCGCCGGGATCGACTGACAAGCGAATGGCGCGAACTGGTCGCTTACGTGAGTATACGCTTTGAGGCCGGGAACAGAACCATATTTGGCATTGACCATGTTCATGGCTTCGCCATGCCGCGCTGTCGGGAAAAACTGACCATCGCTCGATGCTGACGTGCCCATCCCCCAGACGCGTGACATCGGCAGTTTACCCTGCGCGGCCACCACAATTGCCAATGCCTGGTTCATGGCTTCGCTTTCAACATGCCAGCGGGCAAGGCGTGAGAGCTGCCAGTAATCATGCGTGTTTGTAGCTTCCGCCATCTTACGCAGGCCCAGATTGAGCCCTTCAGCGAGCAGGACGTTGAGCAGACCGATCCGGTCGCGACATGGAGCCCCGGTTCTCAGATGGGTAAACGCATCTGTGAAACCAAGGGCTGCATCAACTTCAAGCAGCATGTCGGTAATCCGAACGGACGGCATTCGGCGATACAGATCCAGTATGAGTGCCTCGGCACCATCCGGCACGTCTGCTGTCAACCTGTCGATCCGCAACGTTCCATCTTCTATGCTACCGTGCGGAATAGTGCCGTTACGGGCAGCCCGGGCCAGCCGCTTAAGAGCGATCGTGAGTCGCGCCTTTCTGTCTGCCAGCCAATCCTGTGGGTTGGAAGGCACGGCCAGTTTTGCATTTTCCTGCGCCGCGATCATCGGCACCAGTACCTGCTTGAGGTCACCATAGCGGCGCGAATGAGCGAGCCAGACATCTCCGGAACGAAAAGCATCCCGGAGGTGAAAGAGTACCGCCACTTCCCAAAGACGGGTATCTCCTTTTTCCTGAGCTCGTAAATGACGGTTCCATTTGGAGTTGGGCCGCAGGAAACGCCTTTCTGGCGATGCAACACCTTTCATCTCTCCGATCGACAAAGCTGCTGCTACCAATGGTCCGGCGACCGGCGCGGCTTCGAGCTTCAGACAGCGCAACATGCGGGGCGCATAACGACGAAAGCGATGGTATCCCTGCCCGACATATGCAAGAGGCTCATCGGCTAGCGTGTTGCTGAGTTGAGTCCCTGTCGCTACCAGTTGAGCGAGCCGGTCCCATGCAACCGAACTGGCGACAGCCATCTCCAGCGGGGTTCCGTCACTGCGGGCCTCAAGCAACGAAGCTCCCAGCGCGGTGAAGGTACGGATCGTATCCGTGAGTGTGGCTTTAGAGCCGGAAATTGTTTCGTCATGCTGGCGCTTCGCTTCCCGCCAGGTTTTTCCTACGATCCTGTCATGGGTTTCGACTATGGCATCAGCAATCGCCGCTTCCCACTCCACAACACAGACGGCAAGGATCGCCCAGCGGCGGTCCGAAGTGATGTCACGCAAACCGTCGGTGAAGTAGCGTTCACCCTGCCGACGCAGCCGGGCAATGCGATGGGCAGGTATGCTGGCCAAAGCACTATGATTGATATTCAGGGTACGCAGAAATTCGAGCCTGTCGAGCAAACGGTTAGCAGCAGCCGAGTTGTTACCAACCTCGAAGTTGCGAAGCCAGATGAAACGACTGATATTGCCGGCGAGCATTTCACTCAGAAGTTTGTCCAGGTGATCGCGAACATCCGCTGTTAAATTTTCCGCAATCCGCGTTTCAATCCGCCGCTCAGCGGCGACCAGAGCATCCGCGCACAAGCGCTCGATTGTCGATACTGCGGGCAGAATGGTGGAAGTTTCCCGACACCGCACAATAAAACGATGAGCAAGATCCTCGTTTGATCTGGCATCTTCGGCCTGGCCGAAAGTCCACTCACGCAGATCACGGGCACCACGGCCCGTGAAGGTCTTGTAGCCGTAAATTTCGCGCAGCGTGTCCATGTGCTGCTGACGGGTTTGGCGCCGTGTGGCATAAGTGAGAAGCGCATCAGCCGGAACTCCAAGCTGAGCACCGACGAAGGAAAGGACTTCACGCGGGATCATCTCACCAGGAGCCAGTGCACGGCCCGGATATCGTAAGGCACAAAGTTGCAGGGCAAAGCCAATCCTGTTTTCCGGTCTGCGGCGCTGCCTAATGTTTTCCAGGTCATCATCGCCCAGCGTGTAGAACTTCAGTAGCGACAGTTCGTCCGTGGGCAGATCGAACAGCGCTGCTCGCTGCCGTTCGGTGAAAATATGGCGTCGTGACATACAAATTCGTCCCTTTTGAAGTATAGTCTGTTTTGGACAACAGCCAGCCCATATAAATCAGGGCGTTCCGATACAAAAATCCAGGAGGGTTCAATTGGGACATCGTGCCGCCATTTACTGCCGGGTTTCAACAGCGGATCAGTCTTGTGAACGCCAGGAATTTGATCTGCGAGCCTTCGCCGGCCGTGCCGGCTACGACGTGGTGGGAATATTTAAGGAAACAGGTTCAGGAACTAAACTCGACCGGGCCGAGCGAAAGAAAGTCCTGGCGCTTGCCCAGTCCAGACAAATTGATGCAATCCTGGTCACTGAGCTTTCCCGGTGGGGGCGCTCGACGCTCGATCTGCTCAATACGCTACGTGAACTGGAGAACTGGAAGGTTTCCGTGATAGCCATGAATGGAATGGCGTTCGATCTTTCGTCGCCGTATGGACGAATGCTGGCGACGTTTCTTTCCGGCATTGCGGAGTTTGAGCGGGATCTCATCAGCGAGCGGGTCAAGTCAGGCCTTGCTGTTGCGAAGGCACGTGGTAAGAGGCTTGGTCGTCAGGCCGGAGTGCGACCAAAATCAGACCGACTTTTGCCTAAGGTGGTTGCGATGAGGGCCGAGGGACGCAGCTATCGCTGGATCGCACGCGAGCTCGGTATCAGCAAGAATACCGTCGCTGACATCGTGCAACGACACAGAGCTAACGCTTAGGGTGTCATTTCGCCCTCAGCCGGAACCGACCCCATGCAGAGCTCGCATTGCCTGCTGAGATTCGGTTCTGGGCTGCACGAAACGCATAGATGGACGTGATGCTGCTTCACAGATAGCTTCAGCATCAACGAAGTCATTTTTGTTGCTTTTAACGAATGGGCGGACAAATTGCGGTGATATCAGCTTTGGAAAATGCCCTAACTCTTCCAGCTTGCGTGCCATAAAGTGAGAACCGCCACAGGCTTCCATCGCGATGGTTGTTGCCGGGCATGTCGCCAGAAATTCGATTAGCTTTGGTCGGGTGAATTTTTTACGGTAAACGGCCTTCCCACGATGATCCTGACAATGAATATGGAAAGAGTTCTTACCCAGATCGATACCAATAAGCGCAATGTTTTCCATGATGGTTCTCCGAATGAAAGCCTGTCCTCAGCATAGTACTGGGAAGGAGGGAGTGACCATCTCATTAAATAAAGCACGCTAAGCCGGTTGCAGCGGTCGTAGCGGCCTGAACTTGCCCGCGCCGATCTTGGCGCTGCTGCGCCAGAGGTAATCGCCGGTGAGGTTGATGTGCTCCCAACCGAGCGGCGACAGGTACTGCAACAGCGCGTCATCAACGGCATGGCCGTTGCCACGCAGCGCGTGCGCAGCCCGTTCCAGATAGACCGTGTTCCACAACACGACGGCAGCCGTTACCAGATTGAGGCCGCTAGCCCGGTAGCGCTGCTGCTCGAAACTGCGGTCGCGGATTTCACCCAGGCGGTTGAAAAACACTGCCCTGGCCAGCGCATTGCGCGCCTCGCCCTTGTTCAGGCCGGCATGCACGCGGCGGCGCAGTTCCACGCTTTGCAGCCAGTCCAGGATGAACAGCGTGCGCTCGATGCGGCCCAGCTCGCGGAGCGCCACGGCCAGGCCGTTCTGGCGTGGGTAGCTGCCGAGCTTTCGGAGCATCAGGGAGGCCGTCACCGTGCCCTGCTTGATCGAGGTGGCCAGCCGCAGGATTTCGTCCCAATGGGCGCGGACGTGCTTGATGTTGAGCGTGCCGCCGATCATGGGTTTCAGCGCGTCATAGGCGGCGTCGCCCTTCGGGATGTAGAGCTTGGTGTCGCCCAGGTCGCGGATGCGCGGCGCGAAGCGGAAGCCCAGGAGGTGCATCAGGGCGAAGACGTGATCGGTGAAGCCCGCCGTGTCGGTGTAATGCTCCTCGATCCGCAAGTCGGACTCGTGGTACAGCAGGCCGTCGAGCACGTAGGTCGAATCGCGCACGCCGACGTTCACGACCTTGGTGTGAAATGGCGCGTACTGGTCAGAAATGTGGGTGTAGAACGTCCGCCCTGGGCTGCTCCCGTATTTCGGGTTGATGTGGCCGGTGCTCTCGGCCTTGCTGCCGGTGCGGAAGTTCTGGCCGTCCGACGATGAGGTGGTGCCGTCGCCCCAGTGCTCGGCGAAGGGATGGCGGAACTGTGCGTTGACCAGATCGGCCAGCGCCGCCCCGTAGGTTTCGTCGCGGATGTGCCAGGCTTGCAGCCAAGCCAGCTTGGCGTAGGTCGTGCCGGGGCAAGACTCCGCCATCTTGGTCAGGCCCAGGTTGATCGCGTCGGCGAGGATCGTGGTCAGCAACAGGTTCTTGTCTTTGGCCGGGTCGCCCGATTTCAGATGCGCGAAATGCCGAGTGAAGCCCGTCCATTCGTCCACCTCCAGCAGCAGTTCGGTGATCTTGACGTGCGGCAGGATCATTGCCGTCTGGTCGATCAGCGCTTGGGCGGTGTCGGGTACCGCCGCGTCGAGCGGCGTGATCTTCAAGCCTGACTCGGTGATGATGGCGTCCGGCAGCTCGTTGGCCGTCGCCATACGGTTGACGGTGGCAAGCTGTGTTTCCAGCAGCGTCAGCCGGTCGTTCAGGTACCGGTTGCAGTCGGTGGCCACGGCCAGCGGCAATTCGCTGGCCTGCTTGAGGCTGGCGAATTTCGCGGGCGGCACCAGGTAGTCCTCGAAGTCCTTGAACTGGCGCGACCCCTGCACCCAGATGTCGCCGGAACGCAACGCGTTCTTCATCTCCGACAGCGCGCACAGTTCGTAGTAGCGCCGGTCGATGCCGGTGTCGGTCATGACCAGCTTCTGCCAGCGCGGCTTGATGAACTCGGTCGGCGCGTCGGCGGGCACCTTGCGGGCGTTGTCGCTGTTCATGCCGCGCAGCACCTCGATGGCGTCGAGCACGTCCTTCGCGGCGGGAGCGGCCCGCAGCTTGAGCACGGCAAGGAATTCCGGCGCGTAGCGGCGCAGCGTGGCGTAGCTTTCGCCGATGCGGTGCAGGAAATCGAAGTCCTCGGGCTGCGCAAGCTTCTGCGCTTCGGTGACGCTCTCGGCGAAGGCATCCCAGGACATGACGGCCTCGATGGCGGCGAACGGATCGCGGCCCGCCTGCTTGGCCTCGATCAGCGCCTGGCCGATGCGGCCGAACAGCCGCACCTTGGCGTTGATCGCCTTGCCGGACGCCTGGAATTGCTGCTGATGCTTGTTCTTGGCGGCGTTGAACAGCTTGCCCAGGATGCGGTCGTGCAGGTCGATGATTTCGTCGGTGACGGTGGCCATGCCCTCGATGGCAAGCGCCACCAGGGTGGCATAGCGTCGCTGCGCCTCGAACTTGGCCAGGTCGGCGGGCGTCATCTGGCCACCCTCACGGGCGATCTTGAGCAGGCGGTTCTGGTGCACCGACCGCTCGATGCCAGAAGGCAGGTCGAGCGCCTGCCACGCTTTGAGGCGTTCGATGTGTTCCAGCATGTGCCGCGAATTCGGTTTGACGGGCGATTGGCGCAGCCAGGCCAGCCAGGTCGTTTTGCCGTTGTCCCGACGCTTGAGCAGATCGTCGAGGCGGCGGCGATGCGCGTCCGACAGCGGTTCGGCCAAGGCATCGTAGATGCGCCGGTTGGCGCGGGTGATTGCTTCGGCGCTCGCCCGCTCGACGGCGTTGAGGGCAGGCAGAATGACCGACTGCTGCCGCAGGTGCTCGATCAAGGTGCTGGCCAGCACGATGCCCTTGTCGGTCTGCAAGGCCATCTCGGTCAGCAACTGGACGGCCTGCCGGTAGTGGCCCATGGTAAAGGGCTGGAAGCCGAACACCGTTTGCAGTTCGACCAGGTGCTCGCGCCGGGTCTGCTCCCGCTGCCCGTATTCGTCCCAGCTTTCGACGCTGACCTTGAGCTGGTCGGCGACCAGTTTCAACAAGGGCGGAAACGGCGGCTCATCGACGCCCAGGATGACACCAGGAAAGCGCAGGTAACAGAGCTGCACGGCGAAGCCCAGCCGGTTGGCCGGGCCGCGCCGCTGCCGGATGATGGAGAGGTCGGTTTCGCTGAACGTGTAGTGACGGATCAACTCATCCTTGGTGTCCGGCAACGCCAGCAGGCTTTCGCGCTCGGCGGCGGACAGGATTGAACGACGTGGCATATTTACTGATCCGTTCTCAAGTATTGATACAGGGTTTCGCGACTGATTCCGAATTCACGAGCCAGCTTGGTCTTTTGCTCGCCAGCCTCGACACGTTGGCGCAGTTCGGCAATACGCTCAGACGACAGGGATTTCTTCCTGCCACGGTAGGCCCCGCGCTGCTTGGCGAGCGCGATGCCCTCGCGCTGCCGCTCGCGGATCAAGGCGCGTTCGAACTCGGCGAACGCGCCCATTACCGACAGCATCAGGTTCGCCATCGGCGAGTCCTCGCCGGTGAAGGTCAAATGCTCCTTAAGGAACTCGATGCGTACGCCGCGCTGGGTGAGGCCCTGCACCAGGCGGCGCAGGTCGTCGAGGTTGCGCGCCAGACGATCCATGCTGTGCACCACGACCGTGTCGCCTTCGCGCACGAAGGCGAGCAGCCGTTCCAGTTCGGGCCGCCGTGTGTCCTTGCCCGACGCCTTGTCGGTGAACACTTTATCCACCTGGATCTGTTCGAGCTGCCGTTCTGGGTTCTGGTCGAAGCTGCTGACGCGGACGTAACCGATGCGCTGACCGTGCAAGGTATCCTCCTGAGGGAAATGTGTCAGGAAGAAATCTATGACCCTTGACGGCGTATGTCAATCAATTCGGAAGGCAACTCTATTCTGACGATTTAGCGCCGGATGGTCTGACGCCAAGTTAGGGTATGCCTCAATCTGACGGCTGCGAACCGCCAGGGACAGGCGCAATGTCAGATTCTGTCGCGGCCTTGGCGCGTGCCTGGAAGCGTTCATAGCAATCCAGCCCGCAGAAATGTTCGACGTATTCCGCGCCTTCCGGGGTGAAGGCGGCATCGAGCGGAATTTCTTTGCAGCATACGCAGCAGGTGGTGCAACTGGCAGTGTTCGGGGCGTTTGCGTTCATGGTGGTACTCCTCCAGATTGGTAGCGAAGCTCAAAGCTGCCCACTCTCGGCTGGCTGGGAAGCGGTCATGATCTTCCCTTGAAGGCCCGCAGCAGCCGCGTCACAGACAGGACAAACAAGCCGGTCAGCGTGAGGGCTGCAATACCCCAGTGCTCCCCGATGAACGCGCCGGCCGTCGTGCCGGCTAGCACAATGGCGAGAATCGGCAAATGGCAGGGACAGGTGAGCACGGCCAGCGCGCCCCACAAGTAGCCGGTGATCGGTTTGTGCGTCTCAGACGGCAAGTGCTCTGGGCTGTTCATGGCAGACTCTCCGCGTGCTGTGCCGGTTCGGTTGGCATGGCGGCCAGTTGCATTTCGAGGCTGGCCAGGGCCTCGCGCCGACGCTCGACGAGTTGCCGCAACACGGCAAGCTGCGCAGACGCACCGTCACCGTCCGCAGCATCCAGCGCCCGGCACAGCCGCGCCAGTGCGTCCAGGCCGATACCCGCTTCGAAGGCAGCCCGTACAAAGCGCAGCCGTTGCAACGCGGTGTCATCGAACAAGCCGTAGCCGCCCGTGGTGTACGCGACCGGCCGTAGCAATCCGCGCAGCAGGTAGTCGCGCACGATATGCACGCTCACCCCGGCATCAAGGGCCAGCCGGGACACTGTGTAGGCGCTCATTGAACACCTCCTTTTCCTCATCCGGCGCAGCACGAAAGCTGCTTCACGTCCTTGCTGAAGGTCTGCGCCGCGAGCTTCAGCCCTTCGACCATGGTCAGGTAGGGGAACAATTGGTCGGCCAGTTCCTGCACGGTCATACGGTTGCGAATGGCGAGCACCGCCGTCTGGATCAGTTCACCCGCTTCCGGGGCCACCGCTTGCACGCCGATGAGCCGTCCGCTACCTTCCTCGATGACCAGCTTGATGAAGCCGCGTGTGTCGAAGTTGGCAAGCGCACGCGGCACGTTATCCAGTGTTAGCAGGCGACTGTCGGTCTCGATCCCGTCGTGATGTGCTTCCGCCTCGCTGTAGCCCACGGTGGCGACCTGCGGGTCGGTGAACACCACGGCCGGCATTGCGGTCAGGTCCAGGGCCGCATCGCCGCCAGTCATGTTGATCGCCGCACGAGTGCCGGCCGCTGCCGCCACATAGACGAACTGCGGCTGGTCGGTGCAGTCGCCGGCCGCGTAGATGTTCGGGCTACTGGTGCGCATGCCCTTGTCGATGACGATGGCCCCCTGCGCATTGACGGCTACCCCCGCCGCTTCCAATGCCAGGCTGCGCGTGTTCGGTGTCCGGCCGGTGGCGACCAGCAGCTTGTCGGCGCGCAATTCACCGTGCGTGGTGGTCAGCACGAATTCACCGTCCATATGGGCGACCTGGCTGGCTTGCGTGTGCTCCAGCACCTCGATGCCCTCGGCACGGAAAGCGGCTGTCACCGCCTCGCCGATGGCCGGGTCTTCACGGAAGAACAAGGTATTGCGCGCCAGGGCCGTGACCTTGCTGCCCAGCCGGGCAAAGGCTTGCGCCAGCTCCAGCGCCACCACCGACGAGCCGATTACGGCAAGGCGTTCGGGAATGGTGTCGCTCGCCAGGGCCTCGGTGGAAGTCCAGTAGGGTGACTCTTTCAAGCCCGGAATCGGCGGGACCGCCGGGCTGGCACCCGTGGCGACCAGGCAGCGGTCGAACATCACGACGCGCTCGCCACCCTCGTTCAAACTAACGATAAGGCTCTGGTCGTCCTTGAAACGCGCTTCACCGTGCAGAACGGTGATGGCTGAATTGCCGTCCAGGATGCCTTCGTACTTG
Organism: Enterobacter cloacae complex sp. 382A5; assembly: GCF_050031095.1. Taxonomy (NCBI): domain Bacteria; kingdom Pseudomonadati; phylum Pseudomonadota; class Gammaproteobacteria; order Enterobacterales; family Enterobacteriaceae; genus Enterobacter; species Enterobacter cloacae complex sp. 382A5. The sequence goes on along the minus strand of NZ_JBLGVK010000002.1, from coordinate 22,773 downwards.
GCATGACGGAGTTCTTCGACACGGGCCTGCTGCTGGGCCAGCAGCCGCTCGCGCAAGATCGTCGGCGGTGTGGGTGGCATGCCGCCGTCGAATGGGCTTTCCCGGCGCAGATGGGCGATGTGGGCGGCGCGGATCATGATCTTGGACGGCACACAACCGACGTTGACGCAGGTGCCGCCGATGGTGCCGCGCTCAATCAGCGTGACCTGCGCGCCTTGCTCGACGGCCTTCAGTGCTGCCGCCATCGCGGCTCCACCGCTACCAATGACGACGACCTGCAACGGGCGTTCGTTGCCACTGGGCTTATCAGCGGCCCCTATCCAGCCGCGCATCTTGTCGAGCAGGCCGGCGCGGTTGTCCGTCGGTGGCGCATCGGCAAGCGTTGCCTCGTAGCCCAGTCCGGCCACGGCGGTAGTCAGCGCATCCGATGACGTGCCCGCCTCAATGGCGAGTTGCGCTGTGCCCTTCGGATAGGACACCAGCGCCGATTGCACGCCGGGCACTTTCTCCAAGGCTTCCTTGACGTGAGCCGCGCACGAGTCGCAGGTCATCCCGGTGATTTTCAGGGTGGTCATGTATTTTTCCTTTTCTGTGGTGGCTACGGCTGTTGCCGTCAGCCACGTTGTTCTGGCAATTCACAGCTGTCCGGCCCGCAGCGGCGATGTGCTGGCGAGATGAAATCCCAGACCGACACCCCAACCATCAAGGCCAGGCCGACATAGAGCAGTCCACCGCTCTGCCAGCCGTAAGCCCGCATTAAAAACACCGCTGCCAGCACCAAGATCGGGCCTATCGTGCCGAGCGCCGTGCGTCGCCACTGTCGATGATTGAGCCAAGCGATAGCATTGGCGAGTAACGCGATGCCGGCGAACATCGGCAGCAGGATGCCAATGAATAGCCCCTCGTACTGGCTCAAGAAGCCCAGTCCGATGGCCGCGCCAAAGCTGGCGATGGCAGGAAAACAGGCGGCGCAGCCCATCGCGGAAACGACGCTGCCGAGCGCGCCGGTTTTGCCAGCGATGCGCGTGATGAGTCCCATGTGTCGCTCCCGAGTTCGGTTAACGGATCAGCGTTTGAGGCTGGACGGATAGCCCGCGTCCTCGGTCGCCTTGGTCAACTTCTGGACGTTGGTCTTGGCATCGTCGAAGGTGACGACGGCCTGGCGCTTGTCGAAACTTACGTCGGTCTTGCTCACGCCCTCAACCTTGGAAAGCGCGTGCTTGACAGTGATCGGGCAAGAGGCGCAGGTCATGCCAGGCACGGACAGCGTGACGGTCTGGGTGGCGGCCCACACGGGGGCAACAACGGCAGCGAGGGCGAGGGCGGCAAACAGTTTTTTCATGATGAACTCCTGTGATTAATAGAAAAATGGCATGACGTAGGGAAATCCGAGCGAGACCAGGACCAGCGCGGCCACGATCCAGAAAATGAGCTTGTAAGTAGCTCGCACTTGGGGAATCGCGCAGACCTCACCCGGTTTACAGGCTTGCGCCGGGCGGTAGATGCGCCGCCAGGCGAAAAACAGCGCGACCAGCGCTGCGCCGATGAAGAACGGGCGATAGGGTTCCAGCACCGTCAGGTTGCCGATCCATGCCCCGCTGAACCCCAAGGCGATCAAAACCAGCGGCCCCAGGCAGCAGGCCGACGCAAGAATGGCGGCCAGCCCACCGGCGAAGAGCGCGCCGCGCCCGTTTTGTGGTTCAGACTTTTGTGGTTCAGACATACGCTTGTCCTTTCAAATTTGGTTTGGATAGCTTAAGCTTACTTCCGTAGTTATGTACGGAGTCAAGCGATATGCAAATTAATTTTGAGAATCTGACCATTGGCGTTTTTGCCAAGGCGGCCGGGGTCAATGTGGAGACCATCCGGTTCTACCAGCGCAAGGGCCTGCTGCCGGAGCCAGACAAGCCCTATGGCAGCATTCGCCGCTATGGCGAGGCGGATGTAACACGAGTGCGGTTCGTGAAATCGGCCCAGCGGCTGGGCTTTAGCCTGGACGAAATCGCCGAGCTACTGCGGCTGGAGGATGGCACCCATTGCGAGGAAGCCAGCGGCCTGGCCGAGCACAAGCTCAAGGATGTGCGCGAGAAGATGGCCGACTTGGCACGCATGGAGGCCGTGCTGTCTGAACTGGTGTGCGCCTGCCATGCGCGGAAAGGGAACGTTTCCTGCCCGCTGATTGCGTCACTGCAAGACGGAACGAAGCTCGCTGCATCGGCGCGGGGGAGTCACGGGGTGACTACGCCTTAGCGTGCTTTATTTTCCGAATTCTGAGACGACCCCTATCAGTCCATCATGGCGAGCCACCTGCTGGCTATCAGCGATAAAAAATGGCGGTACGCGTTTTACGTCGCCCCGGACGAGGCGAAAAAGCGCGCCCTGAAGATTATTTTCGACAGCATCGCCAGCGTGATCGTGAAAAACCAGCATGTGCAACTGGAGGCAAAACACCGCGACGTCTTCCGCTTTTACACCCTCGATGAACTGAAAAACCTGGAGCTGGACAACTATGCGTAAAACCACCCTTCTGGTGCTGGCCGCCGCCCTCTGCGTGCCCGCGTTCGCCACCGCCGCGCCCGTCCTGACGGCGGGTTTTTCGCCGTCTGACGGGCGCCCTGCTCTTGAAATCGTGCTCGGCGCCATAAACAACGCCAGGCAGAGCATTGACGTCGCGGCCTACAGCTTCACCAGTAAGCCGGTCGCGACGGCGCTCGCCGGTGCTAACCGGCGCGGCGTGGCCGTGCGCGTGGTGGCCGACGAAAAGGCGAACAGCGACCGCTACACCGCCGTGACGTATCTGATAAACCAGGGCGTGCCGGTGCACCTTAACGGCCGTTACGCCATCATGCACAACAAGTTTATGGTGATCGACGGCAAAAACGTCCAGACCGGGTCGTTTAACTACACGGCAAGCGCCGTTTCACGCAACGCGGAAAACGTGCTGCTGATCGAGGATGCGCCGCAGCTGGCGGAGACGTACCAGCGAGAATTTAACCGCCTGTGGGATGAGGGCACCCCGCTGAATGCCCTGTACTGAATCAGCCCCGTCTGCGGACGGGGCTTTTTTTTTTACTCCACTTCCAGCCAGGCTTTGCGCCCTTCAAGATGCAGCGCTTTCAGCATGGCGATCACGTCTTCTGCTGAACGTCCGCCATAGTTGAGACGGGTCTGCTCCCCTTCAAACTCCACCACGATAATGGTGTCCAGCGTCACCGACAGCAGCTCGCGGAGATCACGTAGCGTCTGCCCTGTACTGCGTGAATGCATGCACTGGGTTATCCGGTTGGCCGCCTCCTGGCACAATCCCTCTACGGCCTCGCGATATGCCAGACGCTGATCGAGGTTGCCATCGATGTCGCTGATCAGTTTAACCACCGCCGTTTTGACGGTTTTGATTTCAGGAAATTTCGTTTTTGGGGAGCCTGACTGCTCCAGCGGGGATACGCTGGTCGCCGGTGCAGCTTTAGGGGCGGTTGTCGGGGTGTGCAGGTTCATCGTCATGGTCGTTTCTCCGTCAGTGTGAATTTCGTCTTCGTATCGCCTGACGGTTCGGCCTGCCCGGAGTCGTTCTGGTCAGCAAGGGCGCGCAGCGTGCCATTTACCCTTGCTGACCAGGTTGTGACGGGGGACGATTACCGGAAGCTGATACGCAGGAGAAAGGCATCACAGGAGAAAATGACGATGTGCACACCCGGACTTACCGCCCCTTTAGCTGCGGCGGCGAAAGCCGTTACGTCATTTTTTACGTAAGACATCGCGCCGTTACGTATCCCAGATACGTAACGGCTGCCGCCTGAAAAAGGGTTCATTTTTTTTGAATCTGTCCTGTTTTTTTTCCCGTGCCGGCATCAGCTGCAGGACGTCCTGCAGCTGATGCCGGCCGCGTTACAGAATTATAAAAAACAGTGACTTATATAATTCCCTCCCTGATTCTCTCTCTTTCAAAAATTCTGAAGCCCTGCACCGCAGGGCTCCAGCTGTCAGCAGTCCATCAGCCAGCGGTGCGCTTTTGAGGCCGCTGCCGCCGCTTTAAAGATGTAGCGCTTGTCTCCCTTCAGGGCTTTCAGCCAGGACGCGATATAGCTTTCATGCTGCACCTCTCCCGTAATTCCCAAATCCGCCATCAGAAACGCGCTGCCCAGCTCGGCGATCAGTTCCTCAAACGCATACGCCTCAGAGCCAAACTTATTGCCTTTTTCACGATTGAGGCGGGACGCTGCCCCCGTCCAGTGAACCAGCTCATGCAGGCCGGTGGCGTAGAAGTTCGCCGCGTCCGCGAAGCGGAACCGCTCTGGCAGGACGATTTCATCGGTGGCCGGACGATAGAACGCCTTTACGCCCTGCTCGGTGATTTTTGCCCCGCTCCGGGTCATGAGTGCTTCCGCCTGCGGCAGCGGATCGAAACCGGCAACCGGCTGCGGCACGCTCTCGATGCTCAGGCCGTCGATTTGCTCCACGTTAAACACGGTAAAGGCTTTCAGCATCGGGATTTTTTCGATTTCCCCGTCCTCGTCCTCTTTCTCCAGAGTCTTGTAAAAGATGGCCGTCGTGCCGTGTTCACCTTTACGAACCTGGCCGCCCAGCTCCTGCGCCTGTTTGTAGGTCAGCCAGCGCTCGTCCTGAAAACCCTGTTTTGCCGCACTACACCACAGCAGCATGATATTAATTCCGCTGTATGCCGTGCCGGTGCTGAAGTTGGCCGGTAATCCCGCCGCTGCGCCGTTGCGAACCCACGGGCACACCCACGGTTTAACGCCGCTTTCCAGGGCTGCAATGATGCTGTCCGTTACGGTCTGGTAAAGGTCTGTTTTGACTGCGCCAGCACGGGCTTTGCTTTTGCCCCTGGAAAATTTCGTTTTTGAGGAGCCTGACTGCTCCAGCGGGGATACGCTGGTCGCCTGTGAAGCTTTAGGGGCGGTTGTCTGAGTGTGCAGGTTCATCGTCATGGCTGTTTCTCCGTCAGTGTGAATTTCGTCTTCGTATCGCCTGACGGTTCGGCCTGCCCGGAGTCGTTCTGGTCTGCAAGGGCGCGCAGCGTGCCATTTACCCTTGCTGACCAGGTTGTGACGGGGGACGATTACCGGAAGCTGATACGCAGGAGAAAGGCATCACAGGAGAAAATGACGATGTGCACACCCGGACTTACCGCCCCTTTAGCTGCACGGGTGAAATCGCCCTTCAGCGTCCGGAGGACAGGTAAAAAAAGCACTGACGACGTCAGTGCTGCCTTTGTGGTGTGCGGTGTTACACTGCCGCAGCCGGTCAGTTCGCCCTTCCTGAATCCGGGGGCGGTTTGTTTTCGGGGACGTTCTGACCGGCACTCCCCCATCACTTGCAGAAATTTCACCGCCCTTTATGTCGCGGTAGGGATACCCGTTACCGGATACCCCCCGCACAGATCCCGGCGTGCGCGATTTACGCACCGGGCTCCTGCCTCGGGTGTCTGGCGGTGAACCGCTCCACAGGCCATGGATGAAGAACCCGAACCCTTGGTAGCCATGCGGCTGCCAGTTTGTTTGCTTTCGTCCAGGTCGTATCATCCTTCTGGCTCCTGCGCCTGAGCGCCCGGCGCCAGAGGTTTGTTACGTGTGTCCTGAACTTCTGCATGGTGGGGAAGTTGCCCGGTACCGAGTGATAGTTCAGGTATCCCTGAACCACTCTCCTGAGCCATTTTCCCTGTTCGGGGATTGAGTAATGCCAGCGCCTTCGCAGACCGTCTTTGATGGCTTTCAGAGTTGCCGTCATCCGATCCCGGCGGGTCTTTCGTATCAGCATGAACCTGCCGTTGCGATCTTTCCCGCTGATGTGCGTGAACCCGAGGAAGTTGAACGTTTCTGGTTTGCCTTTTCCCCTGATGGCACGGTTTTCGGCAGCGAAGCGGCCGAACTCCATCAGACGGGTTTTCTCCGGGTGAACCGTGAGTCCGAACTCCCTCAGTCTGCGCTGCATGGCTATACGGAAGCGCCGGGCATCGTATCGTTTGTCGAACCCGATGACGATGTCATCGGCGTATCTGACCATTACCACATTGCCTGTGGCATAGCGACGTCGCCACTGATGCGCCCACAGATCGAAGACGTAGTGGAGGTATATGTTTGCCAGCAGCGGTGAGATGACCGCACCCTGTGGGGTGCCTTCCTCCGTTGCTCGCCATTGACCCTCCTCCGACGTCCCGGCTGTGAGCCACTTACGTATGAGCCTGATTACCCTCCGGTCGCCGATCCGATGCTCTGTGAACCTGATCAGCCATTCGTGGCTCACCCTGTCAAAGAACTGACTGATGTCGGCATCCAGTACCCAGTTTACGTTAGTGCGTACCAGCCCTGTGGCCAGTGCGTCCAGTGCATCGTGCTGGCTTCGCCCGGGTCTGAACCCGTATGAGAACCCCATAAAGTCGTTTTCATAGACTGCGTTCAGGATTTTCACCAGCGCATACTGGACGATCTTGTCCTCCAGCGAGGCGATGCCGAGCGGGCGTTGTTTTCCATCCGCTTTTGGGATGTAGTGACGCCTGCCGGGCTGCGCCCTGTAGCTGCCCTGATGTAGCCTCCGGTGCAGATCTGTTATGTTGTTCTTCATGTTTCCGGCGTAGTCCATCCACCTGATGCCATCCACTCCGGCGGCCGCTTTCCTGCTCAGGGAGAGGAATGCGGCTTCCAGTGCTTCGACTGTCAGCAGGTGGAACAATGCTGTAAACCGTTCTTTCTTCCGCTGCTTCGCAGCTTCCCGCACGCGTGACAGCCTCTGTGACATGCTTTCCCGGCTCTGTGTCCGGCGCATGTGTGGCTGTTCCGCGTTCCCCTTGGCCCCGCTCCTTCGCTCCACTGACTCCGCTCCTTTCGGGTTGTTCGCCTGCTTCGCCGCTACTATGAGCGAGTCCGACTTCTCCTCTCCGTACATCACCGGCTATGACTCCTCGTCTTCCCGGTGCGGGCCATCTCCGACACTGGCAGATGGTCAGAGGGGAGATCTCCCGGTTCCCGCGTAGAGATCGTATTGACATGCCAGGGTCTCAGACCCCGCCGGGTCCATGTGGCACTCGCAGTATCGCACCCTATGATGTTGCCTTCCGTTAACAGTACAACGTCGGCACCCGGTAATTTAATATACATTTCGTGGCTCAATGGCTGGCCTGTCAACACCCCTGTCAACGCTTCGCCCCATACCTCGCGGTATGCAACGCATGACTCGGGGACCTTGTGGATTGCTGGTCCTTCAATGGTCGGGGACTTTCACCCCTTGATCTCTACCGGTCTCCCGGCGCACACTGTATGTATAACCAGTAAAATTAGAGTGTCAGGAGGAAAGATGAAACTACAACTTTTCAGCACCGGGAAAGAACTCCCGCCACAGGCCCATCCATTGTTTGCCGATCTGGCCAGCTGCGGTTTTCCCAGCCCTGCTGCTGACTATGTCGAGTCCGATCTGGATCTCCATGATTACTGCATACGGCATCCGAGCGCGACGTACTACCTGCGTGCCAGCGGAGACAGCATGGCCGACGGCAGTCTGTACAATGGCGATCTGCTGGTTGTGGACAGTGCTGAAAAGCCGCGGCACGGCGATATCGTTGTCGCCAGCATGCAGGGGGAGTTTACGGTGAAACGGCTTCTGCTGACGCCGCGACTGACGCTGCAGCCCATGAATGCCTCCTGGTCGCCGATTTATCCTGATCCCGACGAGCTGGATATCTTTGGCGTCGTCACGCATATCATCCACCGCCCGAGGGAGATGTACTGATGTTTGCCCTGGCCGATGTGAACAGCTTCTATGCCAGCTGTGAACGTGTTTTCCGCCCGGATTTGAAAGGAAAGCCGATAGTCGTCCTGAGCAACAACGACGGGAATGTAATCGCTCGCAGTGCCGAGGCGAAGCCCTGGATCAAAATGGGAACTCCGTGGTTTCAGATAAAAAACGAAAGATACCCGGAAAAAATATATGCGTTTTCAAGTAATTATGAACTTTACGCCTCGATATCGGCGCGCGTGATGAACTGCCTGGAGGAACTGGCCCCCAGGGTGGAACAGTATTCAATTGATGAGATGTTCCTCGACCTGACCGGCGTGGAGCACTGTATGGGGCTTGAGGACTTCGCCCGGCAGCTGCGTCAGCAGGTGTATGACTGTACCCGCCTGACCATTGGCGTGGGCGCCGGACCAACGAAAACCCTCGCAAAATCAGCCCAGTGGGCCTCAAAAGAGTGGAAACAGTTTCATGGCGTACTCGCTCTGACCAGGGGAAATCCGCAAAGGACGCGGAAACTGCTTTCACTGCAGCCGGTTGAAGAAATCTGGGGGGTGGGTAACCGTATTGCACGCAAGCTAAATGTGCTGGGCATAAAAACCGCGCTCGATCTGGCTCTGACGAACCCGGCCTTCATCCGCAAAAATTTTTCTGTCGTCCTTGAGCGAACGGTACGGGAACTGAACGGGGAAAGCTGCCTTTCGCTTGAGGAAGCCCCTCCGACGAAACAGCAAATTGTCTGCAGCCGCAGTTTTGGCGTGAAGATCACGGAGTACGAGTCACTCCGTCAGGCTATCTGTCAGCACGCAGAGCGGGCCTCTGAAAAACTGCGTAAAGAGCACCAGTATTGCCGGCATATTTCCGTTTTCATCAAAACGTCTCCGTTCGCCATTAAAGAGCCTTACTACGGCAACGTGGCTACGGAAAAACTTCTTACACCCACTCAGGACACCAGGGACATCATTGCAGCCGCTACAACGGCTCTGGAGCGTATCTGGAGGGATGGGCACCGGTATGCCAAAGCCGGAGTTATGCTGAATGACTTCACCGGCTCCGGAGTTTCGCAGCTGCAACTGTTCGACGAACGCCCGCCACGCCCTCACAGTGCTGAGCTGATGAGGGTTCTGGACGGGATCAACAACTCAGGGCTGGGTAAAGTATGGTTTGCGGGGCGGGGTATGGCCCCGGAATGGCAGATGAAACGGGAGATGCTTTCTCCTGCTTATACGACACGATGGTCAGATATTCCTGCAGCGAAACTGGCGTGAAACCATGGCGATTTCACCGTGAAATTCTCAACCTAAACTGCCTAATTACAATAAGTTAGATGTGAAATCGCCATGGCGAAATTATTGACTCAAATTTCTGTCAAGGACTTCGTTGATAGCCTTGTCCAGTTCATCCTGAATCACTTTTGACATACGGCTAAACTCATAAGTCAGCGTGCGCCCTTTCACACGCTTACGCGCGAACTTGTCCTTTTCTTCAAAAGACCAGAGTGGGGAAACCACTGACTTTTCCTTGGGAGATGGATCTATCAATGCCTGAGATGCCTGAGAAATCAGCTTCAGAATACTGGCTTTCTGTTCGTCTTCTGGTCGCTCGCCATCACTCAAAATTGCATCGAGCTGAGCTGATACAGACTGAATGAGTTCTTCAGGCGTTAATCCCTTTTCACCGAGTTTTTCATTAACTTCTAAAAGAAGTTTATAATCACTAAACGATAGCTCCGACTGAACCGGGAACAGAGAAATTAAGTCTTGCGGTACGGCCGCCGCCTGCAGCGCCCTGGTAACTTTAGCCTGAGATAATCCCTCCAGTTCAGCAATTTCCTTTTGATTAAATCCGGACTCTTTAAGAGCGATCAATCTCAGACCAATCTCCCGAAGATTATGTTCTTTAGCTGTCTGGATATCTTTAGCCAGTTGGCGAGCTTCATCAGCTGATAAATGTTCTTCGGTAACCATTACATCAAGGCCTGTACGGACAAAAATTGCTGAGGCTCGCCGTCTTGAACCATCCAGTATCTCAATCCTTTCACTTTGCTTAATACCAATACAGGGAAAGAACTGCTGAAACTTAATCGTCTGGATAATGGATTTCAGAGACTCCCTGGTCAGTGCAAGTTGATCTCTTCCATTGTTTTCCTGGTTTACGAAGGTCTTACTTTCAACTTCAGATGCAGGCACCCGAACAAACCTGAACGTTACCTTCCTGCCGGTTTTTAAGGTAAATACCTGACTTCTACCGGTGTCAGCCATTTCGAGCATTGACGCCTGAGTATTTAACTGTCTGCCGATGGTTTTTCTTTTCTCATTCGACATCACATACCTCCGTTAGTACGAATGAACTCGATGCGATCAAAGACTGCCTTCGCAAAGTCTTCCGCTGCTGATTTTGCGCTTTTTAGTGCCTCTGTACTTCCATCATAGGTTGCTGGATTTGCTGAAATAACTGTGTCAAAAGTCTCCCCACAACGTTCGAAACCATCCAGTCTTGGCAGAACCATGTCTAGCATATCGGCACCGAAAACCTCTTTGGCCTGACTATGGCAAATTTTGTGATCAGACTTGTTCAGGATCTTGGACATGAAGCCGACATTACCGATGAGATTGCAGGTGTGCCCATCCATTTCGATGGAATCTATGAGGGCAGGGAGGCTGGCCACAAACTTCAGGGAAGAATGAAAATCAACCGTCGCCGGTGGAAGAGGGGTCAACATCAGGTCTGCCGCCCCAATGCAGTTTTTCAGGAACGCATCAAGGTGAGGACCACTATCAAGGAAAATAAAGTCGTAGTCATGCTGGAGCTTGTCGATAATGTTCTCTTTAAGCACCGCATGAATATTTTTCCCTGGCAGATGTTCTTCACACAATCCCTTCCAGCCTTCAGCAAGGAATGCATCGTCAATGGAAGCGGGGATTACATCAACACCAGGGATAATAGACGGTACTATAAAATCGGAAAGTAATTCTTCACGAGACACGTTCTGGAGCATGGCCTGAGCAGCCGTATTTTCAACCAAGCCCACTGAATTCTCATGGCTCAGGAACATTGTCAGAGATGCCTGCGGATCGAAATCGATGGCCAGAATACGCAGGTCTTCGAACAGAAGCTGAGGATGAGCTCGAAAAGCATGTGATAATGAAGCGGTAGAAACTGTCTTGGAACCACCACCTTTAAGATTACATACAAAAATCGTAAAGGCTTTATCGAAGCGATCCCTGTACTTCGGTACTTTACGATGGTTATACAGATCGATGACATTCTGAATCGTCATCGCGTATTTCATCGTATTACCAGAAGGTTTCTTTTTAAAAATGTAGCCACCGGCTTCCATTTCGGACACAGCATACTCAACACTGCCTTTACTGAGCTTAGGCAGCTTATACAGAGCGGCTTTGCTGTATTCCTGATAGAACTCGGTAAGCTTCAATTCCTCTTTTTGCTGTCGGATACTTTCGCTCAAAGATGTCAGAAGCTTACCTGCACGTGTAGCGACTTTCCGTAACTGCTCAATATTGTCCATTTATCACCTCATGACGTTTTTTGTCATTTTGAACAAAAAGTGTCATGTTGCAAGAAAAAAATCATATTGTTTTGATTTCGCTCTCAACAGAAGGGGGATGAAGCTCGACGGGCGTGCTACTAAATCACACTGCAGCAACACGCAGACGCACTTTTGACCATCAACAGCAACTCATACAAAAGGGCTTTGAGAAAGGTATTCAACTTGCAAGACAGGAGAGTCATTCAGAAGGATTCTGATTTTAGTTACGACCAGTGCAATGCTGAGCCTTATGTATCAGCGCTCGCCGCAGCCATGTAACCGAGCGTAGCGAGCGAACTGGCGAGGAAGCGAAGAGGAACCGTTCCGGCAGATAGCTCTTACGCTCAGCACAAGAAGAGTTTTCCATCCTCTGTGGGAAACAGGTCAACTTTAATGGACGCTCCGGACTATGGGAAACAGGTCAACTTCGCGGACGGCCCGGACTATGGGAAACAGGTCAACTTCACGGGCGGCCGGGAGTGTGGGGAACAGGTCAACTTCGCGGACGGCCCGGATTATGGGAAACAGGTCAACTTCGCGGGCGGCCGGGACTGTGGGAAACAGGTCAACTTTGCAGACGGCCCGGACTGTGGGAAACAGGTCAACTTCGCGGGCGGCCGGGAGTGTGGGGAACAGGTCAACTTCGCGGACGGCCCGGACTAAGGGAAACAGGTCAGCTTCTCGGACGGCCCGGACTATGGGAAACAGGTCAACTTCTCGGACGGTCGGGAGTGTGGGAAACAGGTCAACTCCGCGTACGGCCCGGACTGTGGGAAACAGGTCAACTTTGCAGACGACCGGGACTGTGGGAAACAGGTCAACTTTGCAGACGACCGGGACTGTGGGAAACAGGTCAACTCCGCAGACGGCCCGGACTGTGGGAAACAGGTCAACTACGCAGACAGCCGCGATTGCGGGAAACAGGTCAAGTTAGGCAAGCACTATGGGAAACACAGCAAGTTCAGTATCCCCCCATATGTCAGCAACAAACTAAGGGGGGAGGAAATAAAAATTACAGACTATTGTTTTTTATCAAGAAAATTAAACAGCAAGCGACCATCTTCTTCAGTGGTATATGTTACCTTTAATGGCGTCTTCTCATTAATTTTCTTCAGAGCAGGTTCCAGGAAGGTACGCTTCATTTCAGCAATATTGTTTTTCTGCGAGGCAGGGAGCATAAACCTTTCACATAACCAGTCATGTGTGGTGATCCAGACACCAGTGCTCCGGAACTGACACAGGCTTTCATAAAGCCGGATGACACGAACACTATTAAGCTGGCCACAGTCATAGAGAGAATAGGTAGTGAACTGGGAGGTTAAGCCGACCAGGAATGGCATGACCTTGTAGTTAAATTCAATCTGCCAGGAACCCCGGCCTCGCTTCATTCCTGCTTCAGCCAGCCACGGACGTTTAACTTCTTCAAACTCACCTTCTTTTGGATAAAAGGTAACCGTTGATTCGCCCAGAGCATTTACCCCAGCCTTCACATCACGACTGGCGACAGACGTAGCGACATTGAAGTATTTGACGTAATCGGAAACGCTGATTTTGAAGAGCGGCAATACGTCAGAGTCATCTTCCTGGCTGTCATTAAAATAGGCCTGCATGAGGCATAACCACAGCACACGTTTTGCCTGAAGAGGCAGGTAATATGCAGCTTCGGTCAATTCGTTAGATTGCTTTATACTGGCGCGTTTTTTAAACGTTTTAGTAGCTGGCAAGAGTGCTTGAGTATCCATTTCAATGCCTATGGGTAAATTTTTACCCACCCATAATGACAGTGAAAACAGAAATTGCAAGCTATCGCGATACTTATCCACCGGAAAAATCTGCACTTTATCCACAAGTGGATAATTGAGAACTGAACTTGACCTCTTTCCCATAGCTTGTTGATGCGTATCCCATAGCTTGTTGACACAAAACCCACTGATACGTGATTAATTTCCCATATTATGTTTACCAGTTGCCCATACAGGCCCCCTCTCAGGCCGCACTGTACGCGGCTTTCAGGCTCCCTAAAAGATGTAAAATAAAGAAAAAGAATAAAAAAGTACTTTATAAAAATATGCCCGTGGATAAGTGGATAACCCCGAGGAGAGGTGATTTTTCAGGCATTGAGCGTAAGCAGAATTTATAAGTTTTGTTCCCTGGTGCTTCCTCGCTCACTCGGGGCTTCGCCCTGTCGCTCGACTGCGGCGAGCACTGCTGGCTCGATCATATCCGTGGCCGGAAGATACTACTCCTCCCCCGAGTCGCTCTCCAGAGCCGGCTACAGCGAGACAACCCGCACGAAGATTTCTATCGTCCCTGCAGACATATTCGAATCGTTTTTATTAACCCTGGCTTCCGTCGTGACAGAACACTACGTCCTGTAAAAGGGGGACTAAGGCCCCTGAATCACACACCTGAAATTAATAATGCGGAGTTTTACGATAATGTCATTGCTGGAAACTTTCCTGACCGCTTCTCAGGGGGCAACAATCCTGTTCCTTGCCATGCTGATCTACTGGCAAAAGCGATAAATCCAAGCGGGCTGGCCTTTGGCCAGCTTCGCTGTATAAGGGGAAAAATGCGGCATATCCAGACATTTCACTAGGCAATTTGAATTCAGATATCTATGCTTGGGATCCGGTCAACAGGAGGTAACAAGATGAAACTTGAAACTATACAGATAGATAATACCGTAAGGAGTGGTCTTAATTCTTTCACTGACGGGGTGATTATTCGTGATACAAAGGTATTGATCACGCTCAATCTCCCGGATGGACAGAAAACCACTATTGAGGGGGAATGGCGGCATATGTCGGACGCCAACAGGTTGTCAGAACGTATTACGATGCTTCAGCATGCGATCTATGAGCAGTATGAGGAATACAGAGCAGATATTCCCGTCAGCTGGTCCAGATAACGTCTGACAGACCTCCCCGGCGAGCAGGACGTTCGCCAGCATCATTCTCCTAAGTACTTAAATATTCCCTTTCAGCATGGCTACCGCATCCGCTTCGGGCATCTGAAACTGAACTCGATGCCGCGCAGCAACATCAAGTGCGAACACCTTCGTATAGACTTCCGTCGAGCTAATCGATTTGTGGCCCATCAGGCTCTGCAAAACCTTCAGTGGTATGCCGGCATACAGCATATGCATCGCGTAGGAGTGGCGGAACGTATGCGGGGTGACCGGCACCGAGAATGTCACCCCGTCGACGGCGGCCGCTTCAACCGCTTCGCCAATCCAGGTCCGTACTGTCCGGTCGGTGATGTCCCAGATGCGGGCTTTCTCTGTTCTGCCGGTACGCTTGTTGCGTCTTTCCAGCGGAATTTTCAGGGTGGCCACCATCATCTGCAGCTGGCTGACGTAGTGGTGATCGGAAAGCGGAACCAGACGATGAGCCTGGCTACCGGCGGGAGCTCGGCCGGCTGTCCTGGCCGCTTTTTCGGTGCGCTGCTTAAGCGTGGCCAGCTGCACGAACGGATACGGTGGCACCAGCGAAAAATCCCCCCGGGTCAGCGCCAGCGCCTCGTTGATACGTGCGCCGGTGTTCCAGAGGGTTGCCAGCAGCATCTTGCGGTGCAAATCGGGCACATAATGGAGCAGGGCGCTGACTTCCGGTGCCAGCAGGTATTTCGGTAGTTCATCTTGAACGAGCGCCATCTGGCGCAGGGCCAGCGCGGCGGGATAGTCAATGGCCACCGGCATTTGCGCCGGCTGCTGCGGGTGAGAATATGATAAGAGGCCGCTCATTGGTTTGACATTCCATCAGGTATCACTAATTGATTCCACTCCCTGTTGCGGGTAGCTTCAGCAGCGCGCAGGGCTCTTTCGCGCCTCCAGACTTTACGAAACACGGAAACTGCAGACCATTCATCATGACCTGTAAGACGTGTTTCGGGCATCCCGGTTGCCTTGCGCAGACGGACGGCAAGAATGACAGCGTTGATGCCCAAGCGCGTGAACTGATACTGCCGTTCCCTGAAATAGTCCTTATGCCAAGGAGGGTCGGAGTATTCGGCGGCATATGCAATTGCCCTGTGGGCCTCATCCTGGAGCACCGGCAGTTCACGGATGCGATACATAAGACGTGGCTCTAAAGTCCGCCAGTCACCGGAGACATCGATCAGATTCAGTTCAGGGTAATTCGTGACAGCTTTTCTCTCAGGCTGGGGGGCATCATCATCCTGGCCGTCATCCGTCACAACCCGGAAACAACCCTCAGCATACCGTTCAAGCATGAATACCAACTCGGTGGCAATGTAATGCAGTTCCTTTTTCATTTTATCTTCTGACGCCTGTCTCTCACGCTTAAGCGTGAAATAATGTGTCAGCCAGATGCCAGTGAGTGTTATACCCCCAGTAAGCAGGCCAGTGATAAGCCCGGTTGCCACGTTTCCCCAGATCCCCGCCCCTTGATTAATCAGCTGTACGGAAACCGGATGGGATGTCGCAGCAACTATACTCTCAGTTGCGGCCTGTATATCAGTCATTGATCATTTACCCCTTTATATTCCTGAGAAATCCCGCCCTCTGTCCGTAGTCAGCGGCCGGCAGCCAGCTCTTCAGCCAGTTTCACAAACCTTTTGTGCTCAGTCTGCAGGTAATGGCTGTAAATCCGGGCATCACGTTCTGTCAGTCCGGATGGATTGCCGGTGAAGTAACGTTGCAGCACCGCAATACAGTGATTGTAGGTATCGAGATCATATTCCCAGTTTCCCAGCTCACCGGCCGCATCCAGTTCCTGGCGAAACTGCTCGTATTTACGGAGCAGAATGCCAAGACCTAATTCTGTTGCAGCATAAAGATTATTTTCTCCTGGCGCGGAAATCGCATTACGGATTTTTTCAAAAGCATAACTGAAATCATTTCTCTCATTGAATGCAGTAAACATGTCCTTTCCTCAGTTGAATAGTTAGCCGTGCAATTTTACCACACCTCAATCATCGTCAGATGAGTGCCACTCTGTCGCGACAGTGACTTTCACGAGAGTGATTTTCACATACTAAAATAATAAGCAGCCATATAACAACGTAATTAAATTACCTGACGGCCGCTCTGGCCGGATCCGACTTTTATGTTATTCCACAGTTTCCGGAAGTGTACCACGCACACGGAATAACCACAGCGCCCTTTCAGGGTGGTGAGCGGCCGGTCACGGGGCAGGGGAGGGGCACAACATATATGGTCACTGACAGCTGGAAACACCGCTACATCTTGTGTTTCCGGGCCGCTGCGCGCCGGCGGGGCTGAATCAGATCCGGAACTCAGGGTTTTCGGATCTGCGTGGAAATGAGAAGAGGCAGGCGTTGCTGTAGCAAAACAGTCATCACGGTCATTAATTAATGATGTATCACAATTTTAGGAATCAAAACAAATTGATTAATGGATAACAATAAAATGCTAGGTTAGCATGAAGAGCAAAACAAACATGCAAGGAACGATGATGCTCAGCCAGCTTAACCTGCGTTTTCATAAAAAGCTGATCGAGGCGCTGAAAGTGCGCGCCGGCCGCGAAAATACTTCGGTCAACGCCCTGGCCGAACGCTTCCTCGATGACGGCCTGAAAACGGTCGCGCCCGGCGACGGGTATTTTCAGCTCATTGCCGATCCGGAGGCCACGGTCCGGCAGCTGTACCGGCATATCATTCTGGGCCAGACCTTCGGCACGTCAGCGCTCTCCCGCGACGAACTGCGCTTTGTCCTGGTTCACGCCAGGGAGGCCTTCCTGCGCGGGCATAACAGGCTGGCCACACTCCCGGCCCTGGACACGCTGCTGGACATCACCGGCAACCTGCTGGCCTGGCAGGTGGAGCACGATCGCCCTGTGGACGGTCACTACCTGAAGGGGATTTTCCGCCTGGCCGGGAAAAACTGGACGGAAGAGTTTGACGCCTTCCGGGCAGCGCTGCGCCCCGTGGTGGATCAGATGTATGCCGAACACCTCCTGCGTCCGCTCGAGAGCGACTGTTTTGGCCTGGCGGAGGTGCCGGACGCGGTGCTGGCAGAAATCTTCACCCTGCCGCGGCTGAAGGCCGTTTTCCCGCTGATGCTGCGCGGGCTGGACTGGAGCGGGGAGAAGGCCCGAGATCTGGCTCAGGAGCTGCGCCCGGTTATTTCTGCCGTCACGGAAACCATTGAGGCCGGCACGCTGCGCCTGGAGATCCGCGTTGACGGCCTGCGCCCTGGAGAACGCCCGGGGGCCTGGTACACCACGCCCCGTCTGCATCTGCTGATCACCGGACAGGACTTCGTGGTGCCATACGGCTGGGAAACGTTCTCCGAACTGCTGGGACTGTTCAGCCTGTACGCACGACATCCGGAAGCCCTGGCGCACGGTCACCAGGGGGAGCGCGTGATGTTCTCCCCGCCCGGGCATGTCACGCCGGAGGGATTTTTCGGTATCGACGGCCTGCGGATTTTTATGCCGGCGGAGGCCTTTGAGACGCTGGTCCGGGAGCTCGCCACGCGGTGTCAAGAAGGCCCGCTGGCGGAGGCCCTGACCGGGCTGCGCTACCTGTACGGAGATCTGTAATATGAAAATACTGAGGCAGCTGTGGAACCAGAAAGGGCTTGATGCTGCAGTTGAAGATGTACCTGAGGATCGATACGGTTTCGGTAATATCGCAGAAAATATATCCCGTTCCATCCTTACTCTTCCTCAGGAGGCTTCAAATGTTGTCGGAATAGAAGGTGCATGGGGATCGGGTAAAACAAGCCTCCTTAATCTGATCCTGAGAAACCTTGCCCTGAACAAAGATGCTCACACGCATGTGCTGCATATTTCTCCCTGGCTGAGTGGTGGCAGTCCGGTTGAAGCGCTCTTTCTTCCGGTTGCCACGGTTATCCAGCAGGAAATGGAAAAACGCTATCCCCCGAAGGGCTTCAAAAAGCTCTGGCGTAAATATCTGTTGTCACCGGAAGCTCAAAAAGTGATTGAGTATGCTCAGGATACTTCATCGCGCGTCCTTCCACTGGTTCAGTATATCGGACAGTTTTCCAGCATTATTAACTGGATAGCAGGCGGAATAAAGGTATTTTCAGACAGCCGTCTGGCTGTTGATCAGAAAACCACGACAAAGCTTCGGGCTGAAATTGCAGGACAACTGGTGAATCTGGATCTGAAGTTCATTGTTGTCATGGATGATCTGGACCGGCTGGAGCCATCCCAGGTGGCGGAAGTGTTCAGGCTTGTGCGTGCAGTAGCCGATCTGCCCCGCTTTACCCATATTCTCTGTTATGACAGGCAGATTATCACTCATGCCGTTGAACATGCGCTGAATATCGAAGATGGCAGCCGTTACCTCCAGAAAATCATTCAGCTTAGTTTTAAATTACCCCGACCTGAAGCCTTTGATTTACGTAATGAATTTCGCCAGCGGGCTGAGGCTCTATATCAGCAAATTAATAATCAACCGCCAGACTCTGGAATGGTAAGGGATCTCGTCGCGGTGACTGATACCTATGGTGCGGCACTTTCGACGCCACGGGAAATCCATCAGGCCATTAATTCCCTGATTTTTCTTTATCCGGGGATGCGGGATTTTGTTTATTTCCCTGATTTGTGCCTGCTTCAGCTTATACGGGTGACAAACCCGGCTCTGTATGACTGGACAGAGCATTACCTGACAGAACGGTCCGTGATTGAAGCCGGTCAGGGTATGCTTTCAGACGGAGAGAAAGCAGACTTCCGAGAGGGGCTTATCAGATGTATGAAGACGTTCAGGGCATCAAATGCAGACTCGTTTCTGACACTTGCAGACTGGATCCCTGGTATCAGTGGACATAATGATGAATATCTGAATCTTTTTGAGCCCGTCAGTGAGGATTTTCGTCATATCCAGACGACTGGTAAACGACTCAGCAGCCTGACGCACTGGCGATATTATTTTGCCTTCTCCTCTCCACAGAATGTTCTGCCACCTGAATTCTTCAGACAGCTTTTTGAGCAGGCTGGCGTATCGGAAAAACAGCAGCAGCTTTCTGAATTGCTGCTCTCAAAAATCAACAGTGTGGGCAGTCTGTCCGGAACCTGGTTTGAACATATACTTAGCAGACTGACTCCGGGCCTGATAAGAGAACGCAATTTCGAAGAGTGCGCAGGACTGGTTCATTTTTTCTTCGATCACACCGATGAGGTGAGCACTCGCTTCAGTATCCGTAACCCATGGTTTTCCCTGCGTGAAATGGCCATTAATGAGGTTGTACGGCATCTGCTGAAGCATATGCAGGATATTGATGAGACCAGAACGATCACGCTTATGGAAAAGCTGATCGTTACGGGTGCTTCGCCGTTCTGGATAGCCGATTTTATGCGGGATCTTATCTGGGAACACGGACTTGCTCAGAATACAGTACCTTCGCCTTCAGACGCTCTTTTCAGTCGCGATATTACGGAACGGTTGCGTGACAGGTTTGCTGAACGTATGAATCAGCCAGAACTTCAGCAACAGCTTCTCCTGCGCAAGTCTCTTCTCGGGTATCTCTACGCCTGGAGAGACATGAGTTCAGGTGAAACCGTGAAGCAATGGGTCAGAGAAGTTACTACCACTGATGAAGGACTTGTTGACCTGTTGATACGATTACAGACCAGTGTCTTCAGCTCCCACCGAGGGGCATATCGCCGGATTGCGCGTGACCAGGTCAGTCCGTTCTTTGATGACTGGCCAGCAGTCGAAGAGAAGTTGAAGGTTATGCTGTCCGGCAACGAGCTGACTCCGGAGCAGGAAGCACTCAAAACAGCGCTGGAAAATGACGACTGACCAAAAATTAAGGCCGCTTAGCGGCCTTTTTCTTACTAAATGAAGGGGATCAGGCGCTTAATGCTTTATCCTTGTCAAAAGGAACACCGGCATACGTAAGCTCACTCAGCAGTTTGCGTTTCCATCCACCATGCTCATCAAGCTCGGTATAGAGAACCCCGGCAAGATCTGAAGGGATTTCGATATCTCCCTTCCTGAGTACGAGTACTTTCCCGCGTCCAAGCTTCCCGGCGAAATATCCTAGCTCATACAGGACATTCTGGCGTGCACGCAGACGTGTGCTTTCAGATGCCAGAGCACTGCCGCTATCGTCGGGTGTCATCAGCACGATGGCAAAACTGACATCCCCTGACTCCGCTTCAAATTTCTCTATAATCGTCCTGGATCCGTCAGGACGTTCAGAAAGAATGATTTCCTCAAGCCCTATCCGGGATATAAAACGGGCAACAGACTGAAGGGCATCATTATCATGACCATGAACAATAAAAATTTTTCGGGAGGCCGGACGAAACACTGCAGGTTCGGGATCGTGTTGGTTTTCCACATACAACTGGTAATCGCGCACGAACGGGACAACTAATGATGACGTGAATTTTCGAATGGATTCAATAATGTTTCGATCATAGAAAAATGTATGACAGAAATTAAAGGAAAAATTGTTATCGGCTGCCATTTTCTCGATCAGCAGCAACTTCAGGCCCAAAATATCAGCGGGCTCATCAGGCCACTGTAGTACAGCGGAACCAGCCATGCTGGATTCAGTATCTTCACTCCTGGACAGAAAGGTATCAAGTTCAACATTGCGGGTCAGATGTGCATTAACTGACTGCAGATTCTCTGAGTTCAACAGCCGGGCCAATTGCTTGAGAGGCTGCTGGTAGTTCTGAACGTCAGCGCGCTGAAGGTCGAATACGCAATTTTTAAGTGACTGAAAGATATCAATTGCCATCCTGCCCGCTCTCCTGTCTTTGTTGTTCTGCACTGTCCAGAATCTGTTGGCGCAGATTTTCTTTCATGTGTTCGATTAATTGGCTGACCATCGGATTAGTAGCATAACCAGAAGTGCGTTCGTGCACCATGGAATAGGCTTCCTGAATCGCGTTCTCTATGCTGACAGGATCGTTAGCATCGAAGTGGACATCATAACTTCCGTTTAATGCCTCTGTTGCTCTCTCAACTTCTTTTAGCTGTTTCTGCATTTTGTCTAAACCTTTGATTTTGACGCTCATAACAACCTCCGGACTAAGCGAGATGTATCAACCTTTATAGATAGCACGTTGGAGATGAGGGGTAAGGGATATCACTCAAATTCCATGCAATTTCATTAAGATCCGACTTCACCAGAAATCGGATCCCGGGAGGAGAAAAGAGGGATTATTGCAGGATAATCATAAAAAATAGCAGATTGTTGAGATGAGAAGATTATTGATGATTTAGCAACAATCATAATAATTATACACATTTCAGCACAAATCAGAAAGACCATGCGAAGGTGCAGAGTCTTATTGTATTGTAGGCCTGCACAGTACGCTAATACATAACACAAGTGAGGGAGCATGAACTTTGATGCCGTACAGGTTGATATAAACGATATTCTTTCAGTTAACAGACGCTACGTTATTCCCCGAAATCAGCGGGACTTCAGCTGGGAAAAACTTCAGCTTGATGAGTTCTGGGATGATATCAAAAGAAATGTTCAGTACGAGAACGGGAGCTTCAGCCATGCTGAGTACTTCCTCGGGACAGTCGTTTTGTCTGGCACAACCGACAGTTCAATGCTGGAAATTATTGATGGTCAGCAACGTCTTTCCGTTATAACTATTCTGATATCACTCATTTCAAGAAAGCTCAGATCTCTCAACTATATAGAGAGCTCGGATGATATAGTTAATACCTATCTTGTGTCAAAAGCATCCATCATCTCAGCGAAAGCACATCTCACAGAAAAAATATCTAAAAGCAACGGCCGTGATTTTTTTAAACTTAAATGTCAGTCGAAAGAAGATTGCAATCCAAAGGTTAAATCTGATGAAGACGAAAAGATAAACTACGCCTACACTTACTTTGAAAAAAAATTAGAGAAACAGGAAGCATGTAAATTACTAAATAAAAGCAAAAAAGGTGTAAAGTATTCAGAGGAAGAATATATTCAGTGTCTCGATGCAATACTAAAGATGATAACATCTTATCTTAAGGTTGTCCGTATACTAGTTCCATCTACTGATGATGCTTACGACGTATTCGAGGTTCTGAATGCAAGAGGCATCAGCCTGAGTTCGATTGACTTGATAAAAAATAAGATTTTGCAGTACTGTTCCCAAGAAACAGATATGTATCCTGAAGACACTGCCAAAAAACAATGGACAGCAATTGAAAACGGACTTATAGAGCTGAAAAGTAAAATAACTATGTCTGATTACATCAGAATATGGTGGATGTCCAATTTTGGATATATTGGAGAAGATCAGTTATATCGTTCATTCAAGAAAAAAATAGCTGATAAAAGCGCGACCGTCACACCGGAATCATTTTTAAGTCAAATGGAAAAAGATTCATCGCTCTTTTTTAAAATATGTGAACCACAAGAGAGTGACTGGCCAGGCCTGAATCAGAAAAAAATATACAGAATCCTGCGAAATCTTATCACATTTAACGTAACCATTCAGAGGCCTCTGGTACTGGCATTACTCAGAGTACGAGAAAATAAATCCACAGCTAAATATCTT